>PRDI01000089.1 GCA_003345595.1 Candidatus Thorarchaeota archaeon
ATTCATCACCAGATAGCTGTGAGGATAGCCATCAATCGAAGAGCCATACTCACCCTTCGTAATGGCCCTTGGACCAGTCACCCTTAGGTTGTACAGCCTTGACCCGATTTCCGTAGCATCTAGCCCGTCCAGAGTAATCGCACACGACACGGGGTTCTTGACGGAGAGAACCCTTTGACCGATGCCCTCCGCAACGGATTTTAGCCTGTTCTCCAGAAGGGCACGATTCTCCACCTGCTCTTTTCTGAGCTGACGATATCCTTCATGCCCGATGACAAGAAGTGCAGCGAGGGTCTGAACGAGAGGAGCGGCGCTTGCCCTGCCTGCATAGGACTCTGCGGTCCATTCCACAGTCTTCTCGTTCGGCGAAACGATGATTGAGCCACCAACCGGACACAAGAAGTTCTTGTCGCTACTCTGAACGACGGCATCTACACGACCTGCATCGATTGCCGATCGTATGGACCTCAAGATCCCCTCGGACTGTACCCCGTAAGCGTTGTTGATCACAAGTGGCAGGTCTTTCTCGGCACATATCTTGGCTGCGTCCTTCACTAGGTCTGGCTCCCGAGGAGGAAAGAATGTCGTCGTCAACAGGACTGCGGAACCTCTGTGTCTTGATATGGTTCGCTCGAGCCCGCCCATGTCGACACACACAGCATCTCCGTCAAGGATTGTGGGCACAACTACCTCCGTGAGTCCTGCGAATGCTATAGCTCGATGAGGAGAAGCATGATCGACGCGAGGGAAAAGAACCTCTCGGCAGCCGAGCTCTCTCCTCAGACCCGCGAGCACAAGAGCAATACTCATCCCAGTAGACAATGGTGCAACGAGGCCATGATGTATGTTCTCAAGTCCGAGCTTCCTGATTGCATCGACCGCAACATTGTCAACGACTTCCTGCATTAGTGAGGAACCTACAGCTTTTGGCTGAGTGGCAGTGATGTGACCACTGCGCCCAATCCCGTGGTTGAATCCGGATGACAAGCGAAAGACTAGAGGAGAGGCAGTCCGTCCCTCCCGTTCACCAACCCTTGAAGCCTCAGGGTCCTTGTCGGAGTCCATTGATGACAGCAGTTGAAGCAGGAGCTCCGCCTGCAGATCAGAGAGAGGTTTCTCTGGAAACAACCTTCTATTCAGTACATCTTTCACCGGTGCTAACAGGGCATCGATTGTCACTCGGCCTCGCTCAGCTAAGTTCTCGGGTATCAGATCCGTAAGCTTGCGCTCAATGTCCAAACTTGTACTCCTCCTCGACCATCGTTTCGTACATCACCATGTCGCCCACCTTCACGGGCCCGTCAAACTGAGCAGACAAGACGCCTCGCGTGCCAAATGTCTGAGCAAGAAGCCCACCTCGTCCAGTGCTTGTTCTCACGGAAGAGCCCACTAGGGCTTCAGCAGTTTCTTTCCTTGAGGCGAGCCCTTTCACAAGCACGTCGGCTGACCTGACTCGGGTAATTCGTCCAGAACGAACATGTTTCCTGGAAAGCATCATCTTGTCGGGAATCTCCACAATCTCTCCTGAACCAATGATGCGCATTTGAGTCGGGGGCAGGTCTGTCCGCATGAGCAGAACACGCATTCCAGTTTCTGCCACCACCTCTCGTTGAAGCAGCACTGCTGTTTGACTCATCGGGCCCTCAACGCGGTCCTCAACAACTCGAGTAGTACCTTCGGTCCTAAACGGCACCAATTCGGCTGTCACGCTCGGCATTCCGATTGTTGCACTTACGACCATTCCCTTTGTCAGCCGCCCGCGGTACAAGGGATTGGGCTTCGTCTGTAGGATTGCGCTGGTGGTAGTCCTTACTGAGCCCGGTTGGCACAGATAGTTTCCTCGGCTGATTGTAGCGGATTCCAGGTCAGGAATGTTCAACCCCACCCGGTCACCTGCACTTGTGTTCTCGCGGGGCTCGCTAAAGGTCTGGATAGACCGTATCTTCCCCTTCTGCCCCTGAGGCATCAGTTCTAGTGAATCGCCAACCTTTGCCTCTCCCCTGAGGACCGTTCCAGTGGCAACGGTACCATGGCCTTTCACACTGAAGGCATGGTCAACGGGCATCAGGAAGGGAGCGTCCCTTATTCTTGGCCTTGGCGTCACCGTTCTCGCCATGACATCTCTGAGCCTATCAATGCCAGCTCCAGTCAGTGCCGAAACTCTAACGTACTCCACCCGTTTGAAGGAGAGGTCGGCTATAATGGACCTCATCGTGCTCTCAACCGACGCCTGCCGTTTCTCGTCGGCAAGGTCAATCTTTGAAACAACTATGATGATGGTTTCGACATCCATAGACTGCAGTACAATCAGGTGCTCGCCAGTCTGCACCTTCGGACCTTCGTCCGCCGCGACGACGACAAGAGCCGCATCGATTATCCCAGCACCGGCGACGACACTACGTATGAGATCAGCATGGCCAGGCGAGTCCACCAAGGTCACGACATACTTGCCCAGTACGAACATCGTGAACCCAAGATCTATGGTTATCCCGCGCTGCTGGGACTGTGGATGCTTATCAAGACCTGCGGTGGACACCTTCTGACTCAGTGCTCTTGCGAGCTGAGTCTTGCCATGATCGATGTGCCCCATGAGGCCCACGTGAATCGGTATAAGGTGCTCCATCATCTGTTCGTCGAACCTGTGCGTTTACGACGGTTAAAACCTTCGTCGATGGACGATGATCACACGATTGACGTGACACTCTGCTCAATGTAGACCTTGGTATCTGCAGGAGTCACAAGTTTATTGGGTCCTCCATCACACAGAAACACATGGTTTCACGCTCTCTCGAGAAGATGATGCTTGTGGCCGTAGGACTGACTACCGCAGTCCTTGTTGGCGCGCCGGTCTTGCTCTATGCGATTGTGACAATGGATTCGGCAGCACAGGTCAGACAGGCAGAAACGCTGGCGGATACGATACACAACGCAACTGGCAAGGTAGATACTGGAAACGCAAGCGAAGTCACGTTCGAGGTCGTGGTACCGAAGTACACAAACGTGACCGCGCTCGGGAACACTCTAACTGTTGTATATCGAAGAGAGAACACCGAGCCGATTATCTGGTCAGAGACCTACGGCCACAACATAGTCATGCTGGCAGGTCCATCTTTCGCACCAGGTGCTTTCTATGTGCAGGTCAAACATGTTGCCGATGTAATTGAGATCAGGTTTTCCTTCACCACATGACCCCATGACTAGCTCTATCATTTGCCCAACGCAACGTTTTTAATGTCACCCCAGTTCTCGGGCCGCCACACGGCCCAAGACGAGGACTGATGCAGTGACAGAAGATGCCGAGAAGCTGGAGAAAGGCGAGACTGAAGCTGCCCAGACCGAGGGAGCCAGCAAAGAAGAGGAAACCGGTGCTCTCGCTGAACCGCCAAGGCCGTCCTATCGTGAGATGTTATCTAGCCCTCTTGGCTACGTCTTCAATGTCCGCATGCTTCGCCGAGTGGTTCAGATTGTCTTCTTTTTGGGCATCAATGCTTACGTAATGGTGTCACTATTCGGTGGTCAGCAGTTCGTAGCATTCTGGACTGAGTTCAGTCATATTCTTCCCAGCATACCAATCCTTGCTCCACTGCAAGGACCCGCAGCAATCCTTGCTGGGTCCTTTGACACATTGCAGCGGGAGTTCAGCAGTGGGTTGTTCCCCTTCTTCACGATAGGAGCAATGATGATCATCCTGACTGTCATTGGCAGGACAGCATGCGCATGGGCATGCCCCATCGGCACTATACAGGACTTTGCCACGCTGCCCAAACGTAACAAAATCAGACCTGCCCCCAGCACGGAAGAAGAAATGCGAAGAGTGAAGGCGTATATCTTCATCATCGTGATGTTCTTAGTAGTCTGGGTGGGAATAAGCAGATGGACTGGCACGTCCGACATGCTCACTGCGGCGCTCGGGCCTTTCGCCGTCGCTGCGTTCGACCCGTTCAACCCTGCGTACATCCTATTTGTTGCACTCCCAAACATAATCAGTCAACACCTATGGCCGGTGAGCCTCGATACTCTATGGTACATCCTTCAGTGGGGATGGTTCCTCGGTCAGTTCGTCTTTGTCATAGTAGTGGTGATGGCTTCAGTCTGGTTCCCAAGATGGTTCTGCAGATGGCTCTGCCCTGCTGGATGGATATACGGCGTCTTCTCGAAGGATGCTCTCATTGGGATTGGTCGAAATCCGGCAAAGTGCACGCCGGAAACCTGCAACGTGTGCGAGGCCGCCTGTCCAATGAACATCAGAATCAGACGCTACCCATATCAGCACATGCACAGTCCCGACTGCATAATGTGTCTTGAATGCAAGAGCCACTGTCCCAACAAAGCGATAGTGGTACGCTTCTCATGAGCGCTTTTCGCTGGTTTCTCCAGCCACTCGTTCAAACTGCTCACTGACTCTGGCAAAGATCCTCATCAGTCTGTGACCCAATTCCGTCACACGAGCTCCTCCACCACCCACTGTCCCGCCCTTGTGAGTTTCTATAAGTCGTGCGCCGAGCTTCTTCTCTATCTCTCTGATCACTCCCCATGCATATCGATAGGACATTCCAAGCCTCATGGCCCCCTCGGTTATGGTCCCCGTTTCGTCGACAGCCTTCAGAATCTCATAAGCACCTCGGCCAAAGACGTAGTTGCCATCGTGCTCCAACCACAATTTCCACTTCACAGTCAGGGCATGAGAGATGCTCTCTTCATTACTCATCGGGTTTCGCCTCCCATACGGAGCAGCTCACGAGATCCGTTCACCATGTAATCATGGACTACCTACGGATGGCCCCAACGTAGTCGTTCAGGCTTTGTGTCCTTCTTGAAGGCCTTTTTCACGCTCTTCCAGTGATCCGAACAAAGGTAGGTCTTTCGTGACGCTGCATCCTTCAGCTTCAAACCAGACACCGCAACGCTCTCAGCTATCCTGATGGTGGCGAACGAACGCTTGGACGGATTGCTACATCCTGTGACACTGCAGACCTTGTCTGACTTCTCCAACTTCACCACTTCGTTGCCGGGGGTTTCCTGACACCATTATAACTATGTTGGCAGGCGCTTCTGGACTGCCTTGTCGCGGGGTGTCAGGACGGGCCCTCTGGAGAAGTCGAACAGAACGCGGTCTTCGCGACCACTCTTCAACCTGAAATTGTGAGAACCATCGACATGCCCAATCGACGCGATCTCCATGCCGTGATTCGAAACTATCTCTGAAACACGATGAACATTCTTCTCTCGGACTGCCACCAGGAAGCCCAGAGAGATGTACATCCTGATCCAGTCCTCCAGCTCAATAGAGTCAGGACTAGTCCTCTCGACCGCGTCCATGTCGATATACCCGCCCGTGTCGGAGTACTCGAGCATCATTCCTGCGGTCCCTACAAGCCCTGCCACAGAAACATCCTTCGACGCACTGAGGACATGGGCCCTTGCGAGAGTGCTCATAGTGGACAGCCGATCCACCACCGACTCTGATGTTGCATCCGAAACGCAGTCCCAGCCCAGCTTATAGCTGGATCCTCGCTTGCCACTCCGGTCATAAATCAGTATAATTGCGTCATCAGGCTGCGCTCCTCCAGACGTGAGCAGGTCACGTTTCTTGACCTTTCCAACCGCAGACCCAACAACGTATGTGGTACCGGAATGCGGGTTCGTGTGGCCCCGGACTATGGGTACCCTGAACTTGTTTGAGCCATCGATTAGACCCTGAAGAAGCATCTCCCCGATTTGGGAGTCCGAGTATGAGAGTGCGACGGCAAAGGAGTTGGGAACGCCGCCCGCGGCATATATGTCCATGACATTCGCAAGAACGACATTGAAGCCTGCCGCTCTAGGATAGTGCAGACACAGCTCCTCAACAATCGAGTCTGTTGTAAGGAGCATGACCTCATCCTTTTCCATTTCAATGACCGCTGAGTCTTCACCCAGCGAGTGGGGAAGACCACCCCTATACGACTCTTCCCGGAGTCGGGTCAGAATCTGGGGCAACACGTACTTCCGTGATATGCCGTCAAAATCACGCAGAACGCGTACAAACTCATCAAGGGGCTTCAAAGATGATCACTCTGGTTAACGACCTCAAATCACGGTGGCCCGAGATAAGCGAGCGCAAAAGCAGCCTGACCAAGAAGAATGCCTATTCCCAATAGCGACATTCCCACCATGAAGTAGATGAGCGCTCTCATCTCAGGCCGCACTTCGTCCAGCACTCTATTTCGCCTCAGTAGGTGTCAAGGACCGTTGCGTGCCACTTATAGAGGTTACGGGCATTCGTGACAGTGCTCATGACAGCGAGCCCTTTCTCCGCAGCTTCTTGGCAAACCGCTCAGGAATCGCAACATCGTGTTCGGGGTCGAAGAGATCACGTGGAGCCTCATCAGGTTCATCCTCTTGATGACTGATCACTCTTCTGCATCTGCCATCAGTTGTCATCTTGCGCTCCATGCAGAGTCCGAACTTGCAGTAAGACCCTTCGCATTCGTCTTCAGCCCACGTACACTGTACGGACCTGCGGCCGCCTCCAGTTAGCATCTTGTACGCGCTGGGGTGCTTGTCGCATCTGAATGCCTTACACAAAGGTGAACAATCGGAAAGACCGTCTTGCATCGCAGTCAACTCCGTAAAGACATCGTTCTTTTTCATTTTCGCTCAGCCATGCTGAGTATTGCTTCCAGAGCCCTCTGGCCCCCTTCGACAACATCGATAGATCGATCGACCTTCGACTTAGACTCCTCGAAGACCTTGGTGGATATGTCGCCAATCTTGTACCTAGCGTCCAACCTGCTCGCTTCACGCCTGAGCTCCTTTTCCTTCTTGCTCATGCCCTTCAGCCACTCACGGGCGTCCTTCGCTGCACTCTTTAGTTCTTTTCTGAGCTTCTTAATACTGGTAATCAGGGTGCCATGCTGTTCTTTGTACACCTGAGGGTCAACAGAGCCCTCTAGCTGTTCAAGCTTCGAGAGCTTGGACTCCTCAGACGCCAGTTCGCTGAGTACGGTTTCAATTGTGAGAGGGCCCTTGATGCTCATCAGCTCAGCTCGTCTGCTCTTGGTGCGGTCTAGGATCTCCTTCAATGTCCCGGCCCGTGCTGTGAGAACAGCCCTGTCAGCATTCTTGAGAGATAGAGCCTGTCGGGTCGCTTGTATCTGACGAATCAACTCATCGAGATCCCTATCAATCACTTGAAGCTCGGCCTTCGCCAGTAACACTGACAAAGCCCGCTGGTCCACATCTTCTATGGTGACACCGAAATCAGGAATGGGCGGGCTGGATGCGTCCGACGCGGGCATGAGCACTCCGGGAACAGAATCGACAGGAGTCACTGGCGGTAATGCCGCTGTGCTTCCATCCAGGTCACTCACCCTTGGGAGAGGGTTCCCGCAAGAGGTACAGAAACGTGCGCGCACTACCTCAACACCGCAGAACGGACACACAACGAGCGCTCTTGACATCAGCCATTTCCGCTCCAAAAGACAATATGGGATGATCCATTTGGCCTCATCCGTGATTCTGAACTCATACAGTATATCACTTGAGGGTTGCTAGCCTACTTGCTGTTTCATCCAATTTCTCCTTCGTGGTCACCACAGTATCCGCGCCGTAGTCAGGCAACACCTTCAGCTCCTCAATGAGCAGAGCAATTGCTTTGACGGGGTCTATTTCCTTCTTGTCAAGAGATCCATCGGGAAATGTGATTGAGGCCTCAATCCACTTCTGCTTCTTGTCATCAGATGGATACAGACAGTAGATGTAGTCGTCATTGCTACAGATGAACGACGGTGTGCACTCCCATGCCCGAGCCAAGAGCGCAGCAAAGCTCTTTGCATTTGTCGCCTTTTGTGCCATAGGGGATCTTCCTCTTTGGCTGGATGAGGTTGCGACGGAATCACACAGCGGGACCTTATTTGCTTTGCTAATACACACGAAGGACTGTGGAGCTGAGAAGCAGACTATGGCCGATGCCACTGGAACATGTAGTAGGCAATCTCACCATTCTCCATGACCGTGGCGACAATGAATTTCTTCCGGACACTCGTCGCTAGCCGTCCCGCCCTGACTATGTCGAGAGGCATGACACCCTTTTTCTGAGGAATCACGTGTACTAAGAAAGGCGCATGATCGATACCGGGGCCGTGCTCATATACAGCAAAGTCAGTCCCGAACTTGAGGCCGGGGCGAACCACATAGCCAAACTCCCTGAGCTGAGAGTACACGAGAAGCCTGTCACTAAAGTCGTCGGACTTGGCTAGGCCCGCGGCAAGCAGCTCTTCCTCAGTCACGTCGTGCCCTTGACGAGGAGCATACACCTTCAGTGCTCCTCTCTTCATAAGATAGGCGCACTCAATGAGAGATAGCTCTAGAGGCTTATCGAACTCGGCCGACTTCGGCTTCCTGATACCCACAGGCTGCCCGAAGTAACCGTGGCCATAGAGATGCATCGCGTGCTGAGGATTCCAGACAATCCCTCTGTCGCCAACCAACTCTGCAACAGCCACAACTTCGGACTCTACAGACAAGACCTGACACCAGCTGAATCAAGTGTTCAGGGTGAGAGACAACCCTCTAATTGCGATTGCCGCGTCCTCACTGAAGTTTGCCATCTCTTCCAGCTGGTTGACAAAATCACGGAACCTGAGAACCGTCGCAAGCGGGATAGGGCTGGGATACAAAAGAGAAACCACGTCTCGCCACTGGGCATCTATGCGTTTCTCAATCCTGCAAACCTCATCCGCTTTGGCAATTGATGTTTCGATGTTGATGGACAGGAACCTCACAGCCTCTCTCTGTTCGGTCACAATCTCATTGACCATTCGCCCCAGTTCAGCAACTTTGGTCCTCAGCTCTCCTTCAGGGACCCAAGACCCCATGACAGCAGCCAGATGATAACAACAGATTTCTGCCCCATCACACAATTTGTCGTTGTAGTGGACGAGGCGCAGCAAGTCTTCTCGTTGCATGAGGGTCTGAGCAGTCGAAAGGACGCTCAGCATCGCACGCTTGAGCTCATCGCCCTTCTCCTCAAGGGCAGTGATCCGAGATAGCTCCTCTGCGCTAATCGATTGGTGCTGTTCGATCCATGCGGTCATCGCATTAGTGACCATCTTTGTCGCCGATAATGCAACTCTGAAATGCTCATCAAGCATCTGAGTCACATTAGCGAGGTCACTGCTGCTGATTCGGTCACTGTCAAGGACCACGTTTTACGCCTCCAGAATCGAGTCGAGTGCGACCCCAGCAGTTTTTAACCCTTTGGTAATATGCGGCTCTTGCAGCAGGTGAGAGGAAGTGGAACTCTGGCAAATCATAACGGCACTGATTCAGGGGCTGGCGGAGTGGTTGCCAATAAGCAGTCAAGGTATGGTGATCCTCTTCACACAGAATCTAGGCGCTGCTCCAGCTGACTCACTACTCGCTCTATCATTTTGGCTCCACCTTGGGACAATGTCTGCAGTAATTGTACGGTATCCGAGAGAAATCGTGCATGTTCTCACCCTGAAGGACAAGACTCTGTTCTGGCTTCTCTTGATTGCCACTGTAGGCACAGCCCTCACGGCATTGCCTCTATATTATGCTCTCAAGATTGGCGTTCTGGCGCTCTCAGGTGAACTACTGAACGTCCTCGTCGGTCTTCTTCTGTTGCTTACGGGTGTTGTCCTCTACGTTACAAGCCACAGGACTTTGGTGATCGGAAACGCGGTTACGGATCATGAGCTCTCAAACAGAGAGTCCTTCATGACCGGATTGGTTCAGGGCTTCTCCGTCCTCCCTGGTCTAAGCCGCTCGGGAGTCACTGTATCCACTCTTCTCATGCAGAAGGTCGAAAAGGAAACAGCATTCAGGTTCAGTTTTCTCATGAGCGTTCCTGCTGTGGTTGGAATTCTCTGCTTGGAGCTGTTGGGTGAAGGAGTTACGTTCGGCGGCGTGAGCCCTGTGGACCTAATCGGAATGGAGATAATCGTGTTCCTGACTGGACTTGCCTCGATGGAAGCTCTCCTTCGCCTTGCACGAAGAGTGTCCTTCTGGAAGCTTTGTGTCGTCCTTGCTCTTGTGGCAATCACCTTCGGGATGCTTGCCCTGTTGTGATCCCGTTCATTCGATCCTTTTCTGGAACATCATCGCAATAGGAGCATTGGCAGTCCGCCACTCGGCGAGCTTGCCCTCATACTCAAGGGGAACTGGGTGACGACCGTGGTTTCCTATCACTACGAAGAGAGTCCCAACCCGGGCCTGCTTCAGCAGCACCTTAACCCAATTGTCGGTCCGTCTCACAATCTTCTCGAGCAGAGTCTTGGGCGGTGTTCGGTGGCCATATTGGGCATATAGACTCTCAAAGTCTAGGAAGTGAAGGTAAAGAAAACCTGCCTTCGCGATGTGCTTGGTCGACTCAACGTACGTTGCCATGTCATCGCGGACTTCGACTGTGAAAGTTGATTCAAAGCCTAACGATGCCATGTCCTCTCCATGGCATATCACTTGAACAGACTTGCCGTAGTCCCGAACGTATTGAACTAGGTGGAGCCCGCTCGAGCTTCGAAGGAGAGAGTTTGTCAGGGGGATGGCATAGGGGTCGTCTGATTCAATGAGGGCGAGAAGTTCCATGTTCTTAATCAATGCCTCGGGCTTGCAGACGACTGCCTCAAACAACCCGAAGTTGTCTATCATGATAATCACGACGGCCTTTGGACTGAATCGATCGAGTATCTCTTGGTTTGCAGGAGGCAGTCCATCTGGTACCATGATGCCAAGCAGCCTGAGGACCGTCGATGGAAACTGTGCCGCCGTCATGTGGACTTGCGGAAACGACATTGAAATTGCCTCATCAATTAGCCCAGTGTCAGACGGTGTCGGGTGGCGCTTCCCGGCACACGCTGGGAGGAGGGACCGTCTACGCTTAAGCCTTTGCGTGATGCGTTGCCACTGTCTAGAGCAGGTTCATGCTGACAATCCCGTCGAATGTCACAGGCCAACGGCCTTTATAGGAATGTACTGCTGGGAAGCATTAATAGACGAATGAATACGAGGTCGCAGTGAGGACTGGAATTGACCCTCAAGGATATCATATACAAAGACAGCATCAAGTTCATTCTGTCTGGCGGCAAGGGCGGGGTCGGTAAGACCAGCTGCGCAGGCGCAATGGCCCTTCTCTCGGCGGGACACGGCTACAGAACACTTGTCTTGTCGACGGACCCGGCTCACAGCCTCAGTGACTCCTTTGACCAGAACTTAAGCGGAGGCGAGGTTGTCCAGATAGAGGGTGTCGACAAACTCTTCGGCCTCGAGATTGACACTGAGAAGGGAATGAAAGAGTTTCAACAGACCCTTGGATCGAAACAAGCAGGACCTGACATGCAGATGGTATCCCAGCTATTGGGCGACATGGATGGCATGTCGCCGCCTGGTTCCGATGAGGCAATGGCATTTGGAAAGATGCTAGAGTTCTTAGAGGACTCCTCGTATGATCGAGTGATTTTCGACACGGCACCAACGGGGCACACACTCAAGCTCCTTGAGCTGCCCGATCTTCTTGACAGCTGGTTAGGCAAGATACTCACGCTCAGGCAGAGGCTCAGTTCTATGATGTCAGGTCTCAAGGCGATGTTTGGCGGCACCGCAGAAGAGGACGACTCTTGGGAGATGCTCAAGCAGACGAAGGAGAAGATACGAGCTGCTAGGGTTGAACTCTCAGACCCCGACAAAACACAGTTTGTGGTAGTACTGATCCCCGAGGCGATGGCGGTATTTGAGACTCAACGTCTGCTGTCAAGCCTGAACAAGTGGCACATACCTGTAAGCCAGCTGATTGTCAACCAGCTCGTGCCGGAGAACGTGGACTGTGTGTTCTGCAGTAGACGTCGCGAGATGCAGCAATCCAATCTTGCAGACATCAGAGACCTCTATGGCGACCTTGAAATCACCGAGGTCCCTCTCTTCCAGAACGAGATTCGCGGTATAGACGAGCTCACTACATTAGGTAACATA
>PRDI01000090.1 GCA_003345595.1 Candidatus Thorarchaeota archaeon
GTGAAGGAGCTATATGGCAAGCTCAGACGTGTTGAAACCCGAAGAAGAGGAGTAGTAGCAGTAGGTGCAGTGGCCCACCCCCAATTTGTCTATGAGGCAGTGACCGATGCACAGGCGGGTGCTTTGATACTGCACAAGGAACTCAACAACGGGAAGATTGAGCTGCTAGCGCGTGGCGCAGTGTTGAACGTAGACGATTGTGTTGGCTGCAGTCTCTGTGCACAACAATGCCCCCGTGGTGTTCCGCTGATGGTGGAGCAGACGGAGGCAGAAACAAAGAGCGAAGAGCAGAAGATACTCTTCAAGGCCAAGATTGACACGCTGAACTGCCATGCATGCGGCGTCTGTCAGAGTCTCTGTCCTTCCGCCGCCACACAGCTGAACTTCTTATCCAACGAGCAGCTTTGGTCCGAGATTGAGGGCAACCTAGAGGGCGCTGGACCCGAGTACCCAATAACCATCTGTTTCTACTGTGAGGAATGTTCTGTTTCTACTATTGACATAGTCGGGACGAGGAGGATGGAGTATTCTCCAAGCACTCGTCTGATTCCTGTCCCTTGTGCTGGCAGGGTCTCAATCGTCGACATCCTGAAGGCATTCGAACACGGAGCGAGCACCGTAATGGTTGCGTCTTGTGAGACAGATCGCTGTCATATGGCTGGTACCGGCAACGAGATAGCGCAGATACAGGTTGATGTTGCTCGTGAGATACTCAACGCCATTGGGTGGCAGGGTGAGCGTGTGGAGATGTTCAGGATGTTCAGCGCCGAGCCTGAGAGATTCACTAACGCAGTAGGGGAGATGGTCCGGCGCGCTAAGGAGCTTGGTCCGACTCCTGTTCATCTCGGGACCGCTGGCAAGTGGGCGGAGGTGCATACATGAGCGCCGTTGAAGTGGTCAAGGAGATGGCGCCAAAGCGGCGTCGTATGATGGACATGGTCCTGACGCTTGGTGGGCTCAAGGAGGAGTCTGCCGTACCTGCCAGCAGAATTGCAGTAGAAATCGAGAACCTCAGACGTGGGATTGGGCCCTTCATCGAGCCCATTGTTGCATTTCCCAGTTCTTACTTTGATGCCTTCTTTGAAACAGCATCGCGGACTGGGCTGTTAGCACAGATAGCTGAGAAGTCCATCTTGGTCGATGCCATCGCCAACTTTGAGAAGGCTTCTGAGAGAATAGAATCAAAGGGGCTTCTCGGCCTTCTCGATGCACTGAGATCATCATTAGCGGCAAAGAAACGCAGTGGCGCTGAGAGCCGTCAACCATCGGTGATAGACGTTGATAGCATTCTGAGATCAATGCCCGACTTGATTACCAGAATGGAATCCGTAGTCGTGGAGTATGAAGAGAAGGCCAAGTCAAATGCTGTCGGTGCTACTGCCGAGTTGAACACACTCATTGACTCTCTCTTACAGGCGACTGCCCACATTCAATCAAACCCAGACACGGGCCTTGATGCATTGCAGAAGATTGGGACAAAGACAAGGTATGGTCCGTTCCTGCGTGCTTCTGCCCAAGTCAAGCGCGGGAGAAGAGAGGGCAGGATTGAGGACTCTCGAGTGCTACAGCTGGTATCAGTGAATATCCTTACAGAACTATATCGCGGCATAATTCTGTTCATTCTGAACAGCATGGGGTCGAAGACAGCCGTACAGCTGGCTACTCTGATGAGGGTTTCACCAGAGACCGTGCAATCAGCAGTCGTGTCCATGATTCAGAGGGGAGAGATTGAGATGGCCGGTCTGGAAGGTGACTCTCCGGTCTTCGCACGGGTGCTTGCAGCTACTCCTGCCACGACACTTGTATTGAAGCGAGTCATTCAACAGTTTCGTGGAGTCGTCAGATCACTAAAGGGCAGTACGCAGGACTCCGCCAAGGTCTCCTTGGACAGGCTTGGGCCCATACTAGAGAAGCTACAGCTGCTTGGTGAGTACGACGAAACAAGGCTCTCAGACAATGTCGACACACTCAGGAAGGCTGTGGACTCGATGACGGAGGGGGTGCTGCAGTCACAGGGCACAGGGAGCTCAGACGACCTGCGTCTACTTGTGTCTGCAGGCCTCGAAGCTTTCACAAGATTCAGGCTCAAGATAGCTCTGGAAAAGGGTCCAAAGCTAGTGTCTGAAGCGAACGTATACGGCGAGAAGCTGAACCCTGAAACCTATGACAGGATGGTTGCCACCTACCTCGATAATGAGCTCGAGCGTGGCATGATACTAGTCCTGATTCGTGATATCGGTGCCATGACTGCCCATGATCTAGCCCGGAAGACACACATCCCCCAGAACCGTGTATTTCAGCATCTGCTGATATTGAAACGCAACGAACTGCTCACCGCAGTGGGCGAGTCCCATGGATATGTCCTGTATGACGTTCCTCGAACTCCTAACGAGGCTGAAATCACAATCAGGACCGTCAGCAGTTTGGCTCCTCAGCTCTCGACTGCAAAGGCCGAGATCAATAGCATACTGAGCGACTTCAAGGCCGCAGACATAGGACGACTTGTAGGCTCTCTAGATGCTTTCTCAAAATCATGTGACAAGATGCTGAAGATTCGAGTCGGCGGCCAAGTCGTTGCCGAGTCGGTACTCAAAGGCGTTGAAGAGAAGATCAAGTCCGCCGTTCTTCTGGCCTATCGTGCTCGTGCCAAGATTCCCAGCACAAAACCCAAGGTCACTGTAGACGACTTGGTGGAAGTGGATGTACCGTCAGTCCTAGATGAATACCGTGATATGATGGGATACGCCCCGCTTCTGGGGTTCGGCACAATAGACTGGGAGCCTTCAAGGTGCCTTGGATGCAAGTCCTGTCAGATTTCATGTCCTGAACACGCAATCGAGCTGAAGCCCAATATTGATGTCTCCAGCTACTTTGACTTCCCTGAGGACGCACTTCAGAAGCTTCCAGTCAACAAGGCTCTGTTCTATAGAACAGTCCGTAGTCTGGCAGTTGCACGACCGACAACAAGTATCCCGCTGAAGAAGGATGCTCCCGGCTTTGGCAAGGTCGAAACCGATCTCTGGCTCTGTGTGGCTTGTCGGACCTGTGTCAGACGCTGCCCTGGCCCTGAAGGCGGCGCACTTGAGCTGGATCTGAAGTGGAGCCTGCCTGAGGTCGTCAAGCAAATGACGGCCAAAGCTTGATTGGTTATATTGGAATGCTGTCACTTCGTAATTGACTTATACCTCCACAGTCTGTCCAACAACAAGCACAGTAGCTGGAGGAGCAGACATGATAGACTTCACGCTCACCAATGAACAGATCACGCTGCAGAAGAAGGCGAGAGAATTCGCTCAGAAGTATATGATTCCCTATGCCCATTACTACGACAAGACTGGCGAGTTTCCACTGCCAATAATCAAGAAGTGCTGGCAAGAAGGTCTCATGAACTTGAGCATACCTAAGGAGTATGGGGGTCCTGCTCTAGGAGTCGTTGACATGTGTCTA
Source organism: Candidatus Thorarchaeota archaeon (assembly GCA_003345595.1). Taxonomy (GTDB): domain Archaea; phylum Asgardarchaeota; class Thorarchaeia; order Thorarchaeales; family Thorarchaeaceae; genus OWC5. The sequence continues at coordinate 3,448 of PRDI01000090.1, forward strand.
GTTGTCGAGGAGATGGCTGCTGGGTGCGCAGGCATGACTACGAGCATCTATGCGAATTCGTTGGGTGCAGAACCGATACTCGTGGCAGGTACCAATGAACAGAAAGAGAAGTATCTCAGGCCGCTCACGAAAGACCTGAAGTTCATTGCCTTTGCATGTTCAGAACCTGGAATGGGGAGTGATGTAGCCGGTATCCAGACCAAGGTCAGAAAGGATGGTGATAACTACGTCCTGAACGGCGCCAAGTTCTGGATAACAAATGCACCATATGCTGACACCTTTACCGTCATTGCCAGCCTTGACCCGAGCCAGCGACACAAGGCCCTGTGTGCATTCATTGTTGATGCCGACACACCAGGAGTGAAGACGGGTAAACCCGTTGAGAAAATGGGCCATCGCGCTTCTGTGACCTCATCTGTCATGTTCAAGGAAGCGAAAGTTCCTGCAGAGAATCTACTGGGGTCTGAGGGAACGGGGTTTCTAACTGCAATGGCCACATTCGCTATGACGCGGCCTGCAATTGCAGCGTTTTCGACAGGTCTCGCGAGAGCAGCTATGGAGTATGCGCGCGAATACGTCAACAAGAGAGAGGCATTCGGGGAGAAGCTGCGCAAGTTTGAGGTTATCCAGTTCAAGCTAGCTGAGATGTACATGAAGATTGAGGCATCAAGGCTGCTTTATCTCAAAGCTGCGTGGGAGGCGGACACAAGCGGCGATTCCACTGTTCCTGCAAGTGTGGCCAAGGCCTATGCCACAGATGCAGCAATGTGGGTTGCCAGTGAGGCAGTACAGGTCCATGGAGGATATGGTTACATCGACCAGTATCCGCTGGAGAAGCTCTTTCGCGATGCCAAGCTCTACCAGATATACGAGGGCACCAGCGAGATACAGCGGCTCATACTTGGTCGCCACGTCCTAGATGGCTACGACCCAGCCATGGAGAAGGTTCCCGGGTGGGGATCCATGACCCCGCCGGACTTCTAGAGAGAAATACCACTGCATTCGTTCTCTCTTCACATAGTCATGCAAACCGTGTCACTGGACTGATGTGGGCTCTTGCACCGTGATAGGTCCTGATACAGTTCCTAGATTTCCGGCGGCTTGATGCCCGCAGATGACATGAGCATGAATATCTGTCCTCGATGATGTATCTGCTCCGTCAATACATTCCATAGAGCATCTCCATAAGTCCGCGGGCGCCCCGCGAACTCCCTTGTCTTAGACATGAAGTCGACGGTTTCATGGGCAAGAAGATCCTCTAGGATGCGTTTCTGGTTCTGGACAGTAACTAGCATTCTATCCAACTTTTTCTGGGTTTCTTTCTCACTTTTGCCCCCTAATATGAACTCAACAAGATCACGGTTGAAGACATCAATGACATGCACCAATATCTCGCGAATAGACCTAGCCTTCTCTGAGCACCTGTAGTCAGCCGTCTTCTCATTCAGTCGCTGAATCGCATCTTCAAGCGTACCAAACACTTCTCCCCAGTAGGGGAACATGCTCTTCAGGTCCATATCTTCGCACATTGCAGTGACCAATCTGCTTACATCGTGTTTGCTGAAGAACGATTCGCTCGCGTTCTGCGGTCATCAAGGGGAAAGCGCTGTGCCCGAACTACCAGACATTGTCGTTCTTGCAGAAAGCATGGACAAGGCTCTGAGAAACAGACTGATTGAGGATGTCACAGTCAATCAGCCCAAGTGTCTCAATGTAAGTGTGCGAAGGTTCGCAAATCAGGTGAGGGGCCGTCGCTTCGAGCGTTCCAGTCCGCGTGGCAAGTGGGTGCTGTCAGACTTGGACACGAAATGGACGTTAGCCTTCAATTTGGGGATGGGCGGGGAAATCAGATTACACACTAAGAACGAGGAGCCAGAAACAAAGAGGGAGAGGGTGGTTCTCCGGCTTGATGATGGGCAACAGGTTTGGATTCATCACTGGTGGTTCGGTCATGTACATCTCGTTCCAAAAGGGCACCTTGGTTCTCACCCTCAGATAGGGCGTCTGGGTCAGGAACCGCTAGCCGATGGTTTCACAGCAGACATCCTCCATCACATGCTTGAAGGAAGACGTGGTTGGATCAAGAAGTACTTGCTCGACCAGAGTTTCATCGCAGGGATAGGAAACGTCTACATTCAGGACGTGCTCTGGTACGCACGACTGCATCCAAAGAGGAGTGCAGGCTCTCTCACACGACCGGAAGTCGAAGGCCTCCATCAAGCAATCCAACGTGTCTTGAACGAGGGGATCAGCTACGGAGGAGGACCGGGAGAGCAGGATATCTGGGGCAACAAGGGGCGATATCAGGAGCACTTCATGGTTGGCTACAGAACCGGCAAAGCGTGTCCTGAGTGCGGAACCCCTGTAGAGGAGCTACGTGTCGGTTCGACGACCAGCTACATCTGTCCAAAGTGTCAGATCTAGTGCTTACACTCTGGTCTTGTGGCGCTCCGCACTGGTTGTCCAGTACACAAACACTGTCCCGACAATGCAGATTTATGCAAGTCTAGGCGAGAAATCCAGAAGGTGATGGTTTTCATGCTGATTAAGCATCTACGGGAGTGCGCTGAGATCACCGCCATAGATGACACTCGTCTGCGCGAGCTTCTGAATCCACTACACGACAAGCGCGACGCGAAGCTGGGATACAGTCTTGCTCACGCCACTGTCAAATCGAAGAGAAGCACACTGCCGCATCGAATCAAAACGTCGTCCGAAGTGTACTATCTGTTGAAGGGACGCGGCATCATGCACATTGATGATAAGACTGCGGAAACAGGCCCGGGTGATACAGTGTACATTCCCCCGGGTTCGGTCCAATACATAGAAAACACCGGGAACGAAGATCTATCTTTCCTATGCATAGTCTACCCGAGCTGGCGGGCAGAGGACGAGGAAGTGGTGCAGGTCACGGCAAAACCGCACCGCTAGTAGAAGTGTTCATTCGGCTTCTTGTTTTGTTGCAGACAGCGCTTGTCTTTGAGCTCGTCCGAGAGCATCCTTCTAGAAGACGCTCTCAGACGATACATGAGAAGCGGCTCACTTCACTTTCTGGGCGAACTCCTTGCCCCACTCGTAAGCCTTGTCCAGTTCCTCTTTCGTAGGCACCCACTTGACCGTAAACGGCTCCATGATCACTTGCATCTTGCCCCGTTCCATGGCCTCTTGGATCTTCTTGACGGCACCGCCGCTCCAGCCATAGGAGCCGAATGCCGCACATTTCTTGCCTTCGGGTTTTAGGACTTCGAGATCGGACAGTATAGGGGCAACAGTGGGCAGAATCTCGTTATGGAGAGTGGAGCTACCCACCAGGATACCCTTTGCCTCAAGCAACTCAGCCATTGTGTCACTACGATCACTGTGCGGGATTAGCCGAAGCAGAGGTGTCAGGCCCTCATCCCTGATTCCTTCAGCTATGGCTCTGGCAAGCTTTGTCGTGCTCTGCCACATGGTGTCCCATGTGATCACTACCTTGTCTGTGGTCCGTTCACCCTTTGCCCACTGGAGGTACCTAGTCACGATCTGAAGCGGGTCCTTTCGCCAGATGAGACCATGTGACGGTGCTATGATCTTGATTGGAAGCTTGAGCTCGAGCACTTCCTCAATCTTCCTCTGGACCTGTCTGCTCAGAGGCCACAGGATATTCGCATAGTACTTCTCAGCCTCCCTCCAGAGCACGTACTGGTCCACCTCGTCCGCGTACCGCTCCTCTGAGGCATAGTGCTGGCCAAACGCATCATTAGGCATCAGCAGCTGCTCTTCAACATAGTAAGTGAACATGCTCTCTGGCCAGTGAAGCATCGGGGCCTCATAGAACCGCAGAGTCTTTCCTCCAAGGTTGATCTCATCCCCTGTCTTCACAGTCTGAATCTTCCACCCGTCCCGGTAGTGCTTCTTCAGCGCATCAATCGCCCTTGCAGTACACACGAGGGTGGCGTTTGGCACTCTCCTCAGCACTTCTGGAACTGCGCCCGAGTGGTCTGTCTCCGTATGGTTCGAAATCATGTAGTCAATCTTCTGAAGGTCAACTATCCTTGATATCCTGTCAAACATCTCCTCGGCAAATGGTCCGTAGACAGCATCTACAAGTGCAATCTTCTTGCCGACCACCAAGTATGCGTTGTACGTGGTACCATGGTGCACTGTGTAACTGTAACCGTGAAAGTTGCGTATATCATGGTCTATTGCTCCGACCCAATAGACTCCCTTCATTATCTCGAAAGGTTTCATTCTGGGATTCCTCGAGTGATGTTATACTCACTTCAAAATAAACCAGACAGTTCGGGCAGAGAATCAGGGGGACTGTTAGCACGCATCTTTGAATGGTCTTGGCCTGTCCGGGAATCATTCTGTGAACTTCACGACTCGAACGAGCCACTCTTCTACGAGAGCGTTGAACAGATCGCTCTGTTCAATCTGCAGATTATGTCCCGCTAAATCTAGGACGGCAAACGATCCTCGGGGGTAGCTCGCGAGTATGCCCCATGCATCCTGATACCCCACTGTGGAGTCCTGCCGCCCAACGACAATCAGCGTCGGTGCATGGAATGTTCCCACAGCCTCATCAACATCGAAGGAGAAACCGTAGGCTTCTGCTCTTATCTTGTCCACGAATGATTTGTTTGCGCTTCTCAAACCGAGAAGTATCTCTTTCTGGAACCGTTGCCAAATCCATGGTTCTTCAACAACAGCAATCGACCCAAACTCGCTTGCATCTTCCGGTTTCAGACTAGACATCAGGGTTGGATCATTGACGAGTGTTATTTGGGGCGGCACAACACGTTTCTGCGCGTCAGCGACAATCAGAGGGCATATGAGAAGCAGTCCGTCAACCAAATCGCGTTTGCGGGAAACCACCCCTCTCGCAATGTATGCACCATAGGACTCGCCAGCCAGTGCAAATCGTTGTCCTGGTATAACTGCATCAATGAACTCAAGAACGACCTCTAGCATCTGGTCCGAGCTGGAAATCCAGTCCGCGGCCTGCGATTTTCCCATCCCTGGCAAATCAAAGTATATCCGTTTCCAAACTCCACCGAATCCGGCTACAGGCTCCATGCAGCCTATCATCACGCGACGGTCGAGAGGGAATCCATGTATACTGATGAGAGGTCTTCCCTTGCCGTGGATCTCGTAGTCAATCGTGACATTCTCAAGCCTGCACTGCATCCTTCTAGCCCCATTCGCTTTCCGCAATTGCGTGAGCCGTGATATGTGCCTGCTGGTCGTTTCAGATATGGTGGTATGGTATATTAGGCAATATGAGTTACCGAAACACAACTGGTGGTCTGCGGGCTCTGGGGGATTGTATGAAACTCGGCGCCAACAGGTCTTGTTGAAGCGCAAGGACTTGCACGTCCGCCAGTCTTATCTTAGAGAAGTAATACAGTATCGGATTTGAAGGTGAAACTATGCCCCCACACTGTGACACTATGGACGGACCTGTGGTCAAAGCTGCGAAGATGGCCCTTGAGAAGGGCAATGCGAATCTGATTCTGCCATGGGCACCAGAGAAACATGAAACCGAGATCAAAAAAGCGTTTGAAAGAACGCTCCGGGTCAGAAAACTTGGAAAAGACGCTGCAGAACTTGCAGACTACTGGTTCTATGAAACAGTCGTTCGTTTGCACCGAGAGGGAGAAGGTGCTCCCTATACAGGACTTAAGCCGGCAGGACTTGACTGGGGACCGGTTGTACCAAGAGCGGAGAAGGCCATTGAACAGGGCAATGCAAAGGAAGTCATAGCATTTCTGACACACACCGTGGAAGAGGAGCTGCAGGAGCGGTTCAAGCATGCCCTAGCCAAGAAGAGCTACACTGTGGACGACGTGCGTACAGCAAGAGAGTTTGTGCATGCATACTTGGGTTTCGTTCTCTACTCCCAGCACCTGTATACCAGCATCAAGGGTGGCGGTGAGCACGGTGAGGAAGGAGAGGAAACCGGCGGGCACGAACACAAACACTAGTGTCGCCCAAGTGAATGACAAGAAATCCAGAAGAAACCCATGAAGCACCCATCTGCGTCATTTACGGTGCTATCCGGCAATCAGATGGGCCGGACCTGTCCAGTGGTGAGGGTACAGTGTTCGCTGACCAGAAGAGGCAAAAGGCATCATGGCCGTAGTGGTCCACTGGAAGGAGAAAAGAGTTGGTCAACAGGGGAATACAGGCAACTGTCTTGGTAGTGGTAGTCGTTTCAGCTGCGTTTGCAGGACTTGTATACACTGGCTGGATTGATCTGCCCGGCTTGGGCGGAGAGTCACGGATATCATCCATTCGAATGTGTGGTAACACGTCGGATGTACTGTACCCGGAACTCATGGATGCCACATTCTCTCCGGATTCTTTCGGTGGGTGGCTTGTCACAGCATCTTTTGTCAATGACTCTCTTGGTCCGTACAATGCGACACTATATGATGCAAGCTTCACAGCAAGTGCTACTGAAGTGGAAGACATCAACAATGCCTTGCACGATGGACTGAGCCAGACTTATGCTTCAAATGACTCATTTGCTGGCGTATTGCCACATATTGCATTCGACATGCTGATTTCCTACAAGGATGGTACATGGATCTACGTAATCAAGTTCCTGACTGTGAAAGGGCACATCATGACCCGGAGCGGTTCGGGAACGCCAGACACGCAACTGACTTCCGACCTTCTCGAGCCGGGGAGCGCCCTTGACGGGCTGATTCTGGCAATCAACGACGTGTTTGCCAAATACTTGGGCTAACGAGGTGAAGCCGCATGGCCGACGGACTACTTGAAAGTCCTGATGGGGTTTCGTGATCCTTTGCTTATCTAGGGAGAGGAGTCTGTGACTCTCATGGTCAATGCACTTTGTACGTATTTTGCTGACCAGAAAGAAACACCCGGAAGGTCATCTAAAGTCGCTACACGCACCTAGACCGAGTGACTGGTCTTACAGTCCTCGAAGATATCTCCGAACGCATGATAGAAGTAGCGGCGTGCCTCCACGAGACCTTGCTTGCCCGTTTCTGTCAGAGTGTAGACGACTTGTTTTCCATCCGAGGTCCCGTCAATCAACTTGCGGACGGCTAAGTCCCTGAGTGCGGGGTAGATGGTGCCCGGGGTCGGTCGGCTTCCACGGCGTTCGGCAATTCGTCTTGCGAGTTCCTGTCCGTTCATGGGCTTCTTGCTCAATTCCCATAGAATCTGAAATGAGAGCATACCACGCATGTCACAACACGATGGCGGACAGCATTCTTCCGAATCCGGGACCCGTGACATAAGTCGTATTGGGTGACCAATATATTTATATCTTGTTGTATCGGGCATCCAATAACGTGATATCTGGCACCCTGTAATGTGGTGGTCATTGAATGAGAGCCAAAGGTGAGTCTGTTAAGAAACATGTGCAGGAGCACTACTCCGCTGTAGCGAAGAGGGCCGAAGCCCCATGTTCGTGTTCGTGCTGCGGACCAGTGTCCAAGGAGCAGTACGCTGAGATGATAGGTTACACGAAGACCCAGCTTGCCGCACTGCCTCAAGGCGCTATGGCAGCCAGTGCAGGATGTGGTAACCCAGCTGCTCTTGCTGGACTGAAACAAGGAGAGGTCGTCCTCGACCTGGGATCCGGTGGCGGCATTGATGTATTCCTGGCCGCAAGGGCGGTGGGCCCCACTGGCCGAGCAATCGGCGTGGACATGACTCAGGACATGATTGACTTGGCCAAGAAAGGCGCAGAGGAAATGGGACTTGGCAACGTCGAGTTCAGACTGGGTGACATCGAGAGCCTGCCTCTGGAAGACGATACCGTCGACGTAATCATATCTAACTGCGTCATCAATCTCGCGCCCGACAAGGACAAGGTGTTCAAGGAGGCCTACAGGGTCCTGAAGCCGGGTGGAAGGCTCATGGTTTCAGACATCGTGACAAAAGGGGAACTACCAAAGGTCGTTAGAAACGATCCGGACGCGTGGGCTGGATGTGTGGCAGGAGCTCTTGATGAGAAAGTATACCTGAGCAAGATCCGTGCCGCAGGGTTCCATGATGTCAAGGTTGTTTCCAAGAAACCGTTCGTGGAACTGGTGTACAGTGCTGAGGTAGAGGCACACAAGCCTGCCTAGAGTATGAGAAGGAGGAAAACCAAGGTGAGGTCAAAGCAAGATAAGTCCAATCGAGAAACTCGGCTGTACGACCAAGAGAAACTCGGACTGCAGGACAGCACTGAGAAAGGCCGTAGTCACGCATCATGCTGCACGGTACCAAGCAGTATCTGGGTCGTCTAAGCTGTCTTCTCTCCTATTCCGGGGTCATGTTCCTCGTACAACATCATGTCAGGGTGGACAGAATGACTGACGGATTTGTGATTTGAAACAAGTCCGAAACGGTGTGCCCGGGCTGTTCTGACGCCGGGCATTGCTTCATCTTCGCCACAGGGAAGACAGAGCACAAGTGAAAGATTATATGCCGCATCGGACCTCGCCGACTCGCGCCCGTCTGGATGGTTGACTTCCGATGCCTCCAAAAGACATGAACCTCATTGTGCTCGGATGCATGCAATGCATGTACAACGCCGCTGACTTAGCGGGAACGATGAAGATACAATATGATGTGAGCGCCAGAATCATCCGAATGCCATGCACTGCACGTCTCGACATCAACTTCATTCTGAAAGCGTTACAGGAGGGTGCAGACGGCGTGCTGGTTGTGGGCTGTCATCCGGGCGACTGCGCCTACAAGACGGGAAACTTGGGTGCAGAGAGGAGGGTTCGTTTTGCCAGGAAACTGATCGGCCAGCTAGGCCTTAACGAGGGGCGCGTGAAGATGGTGTTCGTGAGTGCCGCGGAGGGCGACAAGTTCGCGGCCGAAATCAACCGGTTTGCAGACGAGGTTAGGAAGATAGGACCGAACCCAGTGCGCCTGTAGGGGAAAAGGGAAGTACGTGGCTGAAGAGCACGAGAAGACTGGTTGGCTTCTCAGGGAGAATCCAGTCATAATCAACATGTTCACAGCTATCTTCACATTGGGGCTGATGAGTGGTCTTCTCCGCTTCCTGTTTCCTTTCCAAGTACTGGATCTGGGGGGTTCTGAGGCACTCATCTCTTGGGGCAGCGCCTTCTCGTCGATGGGACAGATTGTCGGCCTACTAGTTGTCAGCAGACTAGTACACGAAAGAAGGAACACCCTTCTTGTCGCTGGCGGACTACTATCATTGTTTGCCCTGATTGTTGGAGTTACTTCGGATAGTACCGTTCTGGCAGTGGCACGCATCACGGAGGGCGTGGGGTCTGGTCTTCTCATCATTCTGATCATCCGCGTATCGGCAGAGTTTGGTCCCTCCCGTGGCGAGAGTGTTGGTACTCTTCTAGCAGCGATGTTTCTCGGGTCTGCGATTGGCCAGGGGCTCGCAGGATGGGCCGTGGAATATCTTGCCCTCCTCATAGCGGCGAGCCAGACTCGGGTGATCATGTTAGTCGGGGCTGCGATGTCCGTTCTCTCAGCCGCTGTTCTTGTCATCACGGTGGCACGGGGTGTTGGAGGAGTGGCCAAGCATACTGCGCTCTCAACACACGCGCCCGGTCACACGCATATCCGTGTTCTTGCGAAGATCGTGTCATCAAGACGAGTCTTGATCCTTGCCTGTGTCTATCTGATTTACGATTTCTCACATGGTATCTACACGCCGGGTCTCTCAATACTGTTTGAAGGAAATGGAATCCCAATGGAGCAAATCGGGCTCGGATATCTAGTCGGCGACATTGTGTGGGGCATCGTGCAGGTGTACGCAGGCCGGTATGTGGACCGTGTCGGACACCTAGGCCCTCTGCTCATGAGTCTGATTCTGAAGGGCGCTACAGTCATGCTGTATCCAGGCGCATCGTCCTTCCCGCTGCTGACGTCCCTTCTCATAGTCGCAGGTGTTTCTGAGGGCTTCCTTGAACCTTCAAGAAACGATGCCGCGATGAGCTTTGCTGGAACGACCGAGTTAGTTCACGATCACCCACATCACTACCTGGCTCGTGCACAAGGGTTGTCCATCTCTCTGGCAAGCCACAAGCACGAGCATGTCCATACTACCGGCTCCAGTGAAATCGTGTCCTTCCTACAGACAATAGGCATCGCGGGATTTGCGGTGGGCTCTACAGCAGGTGCTTGGCTACTCTCGCAGGGTTTCATCTTGGCCGACTTGACTCTCATAGGCGGAGTACTGCTGATCTGTGCAGGACTGCTGTCAGTCGGACTGCATCAACGTAGATTTTCCTCCTAGTTGCGTTTTGTCGCCTCTTGTTTCCGGCTCTTTGACCCGTCGTTGGAGGAACATACGCTATAGTTTAAATGGCGAAGCGACACTCTTCACAATAGTTAATGAGAAGGTGCTGAAGACGATAGTAGCCTCCCTAGTCGTGTCACTGCGCGAGGGCATTGAAATCGCCCTGATAGTTGCCGTGATCTTGTCATACCTACGAAAGTCGGACCTCCTGAACCTGGGCAGATACGTTGCTGTGGGGGTCATCCTTGCCGCTTTGACAAGCATCGGGGTGGCGTTGGTAATGGCCGCTGTGTGGGGTACATTCGAGGGACCGGGTCTCTCAGTGTTTGAAGGCGTGGTTGTCCTTGTGGCTGCCGTTCTACTTACTTCAATGATACTCTGGATGTGGAAGTCAGGCGGAAGGATTTCGTCTGAGATAGAAGCGTCGGCAGGGAGGCAAGCCGGCCTGCGTGGCGGTATTGGGTTGCTTCTAGTGAGCTTTGCGCTCATACTGCGTGAGGGCGTTGAGCTTGTTCTCTTCTCAATGGCACTGGCAGTGGAGGATGCGTTCCAGACCTACGTTGGGATTGGTGCAGGTCTGTTTCTGGCAACAATAGCAGGTTTCGGCATATATCGTGGGTCGTTTCACATCAGTCTTCGTTCTTTCTTCAAATGGACGTCCGCCTTCCTCATCCTCTTCGCAGCTGGAATGGTGGCATATGGGATACAAGAGCTGCAGGATGGAGGGCTACTCCTGATAGGTCCACTTCAGCTGTGGAATATCAACCCGCCCCTACTTCCCGATGGCAGTTATCCTTTGCTTCACGAAGATGGGCTAATCGGGGGTCTGGCCAAGTCTTTGTTTGGCTACGATGGAAACCCCTCAGCATTGGAGGTACTCGGATATCTGTCCTACATCCTCATAGTGTCCGCGTACTATCTACGGAACAGACCTATCAAGGACTCGGGGAGGAAACTATCTGAGGCCCCCTCGCAGCAACCTGTCATCTCGAAGCAAATGCCGCCACAGATGAATCCATATGTGCATCGACCGAACTTCCATTCAGCCCTCTTCTCTCCATTTCAACGGAGGGGGAACCAGCGTACATCAATTCGCACATAGAACAGAGGGGCACGGAAATAGTGTCAAAGACTAAGAAACAGCAGAATGAAGGAGCGTTGAAGTTTCAGAAGCAAAAGATCACGCTCAAAGACCGAATACATGCACTGATTGCAGACAGCAAGATTTGCGAGTTGGCGTTTGACGAACTTGAGAATGACATTGAAGTCAAGACGATGCTTGAAGACTCCAACAGAATGGCGATCGACAGACTGAGCTTTTCGGACCATGGCCACACACACTCGCTAGTTGTCACTATGAACGGGATTCAGCTTCTGCGCACACTGAGACCGGGTGTAGAGCCCTCGATAGTACAGGAGCAAACTGGCACATTCGAGGACTCAGAGCTTGTTGTCTTGCTCGCCTGTTATCTGCACGACATAGGAATGAGCGTGCACCGCGAGAGACACAATGAGTTCTCTCTGATGCTAGCAACACCCATAATCAACAGGATCTTGGAGAAGGTGTACCCGAACGACCGACACAAGCAGGTCCACATCAGAGGACACGTACTTCACGCAATTCACAGCCATGACAAGATGATAACACCAAGCACGGTCGAAGCAGGTGTCGCTGGTGTGGCAGACGCACTTGACATGACAAAAGGCAGAGCACGCATCCCATTTGAAGCGGGAAGTGTCAATATCCACTCTGCGTCAGCCATGGCAATCAACAGTGTCGAGATCAAGAAGGGTGAAACCAAGACCGTGAGGATTGAGATTTCCATGAGCAATGCCACTGGCATCTTCCAGATTCAAGAACTCCTTGAAAAGAAGATACGAAACGCCAAGCAAATCCTCGACCACATAGAACTGTATGCCGTCATGTCCAAGACGGAGGATCGCATACTGGGGAAGGAACTCAGAGTTCTGTGAAAAATGGTCGAGCACACCTTCCCTGAAGGTGACAGTCACCAAGGTTAAGACCTAGAAGACTGTGCACTCACACGCTGGAGTGCCCGCCAGAACCTGGCAACTTTCAAGCTGAAAGCACGGGTCACTGCGTGTTCTAGGCTTGCGTAGGCACTGGTGAAATCGAGAAGACTGTACAGATGGAGCCGGCCCATATGAGTAAGGTCTTACACTTGTCAGTGGAAAACGTTGCCAAGCTCTACAGTCATGCTCAAGACTGTCTACCCCTGGAATCTGCTGGTCTTCTCTTTGGCCATCTTGGGGGAAGCGTTGTCACAGTCACACGAGTCGAACTCCTGAAGAATGCTCTGCGGTCAAGGATCAGGTTCGAAATAGATCCTGTGACCGAATATGAGCTGTTGTTGGATGCTGAAACACGCGGCGAAGAACTGGTTGGGATATTCCACTCTCACCCTGCACCGCCCCAGCCATCGGAAGCAGACCTCCAGAACATGAGTCTTAACCCGGTTGTGTGGCTGATAGCATCGAGGACCACGGGGACTTGGTTGAGTCGCGCCTTTGTACTGAGAAGGAGAAAAGCAGTCGAAGTACCTGTCATCCTGTCCTGAGCAGGCGCTATCGTTTTAGTCCTTTCAGCGTGCCTGACGTCTGCTCTGGTTCAAATGAAACTTGAGTGCCGTCAATCGAAGACAGGAGCGCTGCCGATGCGAGCACGTTGTCCACTGACTCCGCATTGCACTGCAAGATACCCAAGCCGCTCTCCTCATCATAATCATTTATGAAGAGTCTGGAGTCTGCCACGGAGGTTTCACCAAAAAGTGAGAGAAAGCTCTTCCAGATGGCAGTTGACAGGCGCCGGGCGTCAATGGGCGGACCGACCCTGTGAAGATGAAAGAGCACATATCTCCTTCTTATCGTCCTGTGCATCTTATCCGTCCTCCTTGACAATCTCGACTCCAGGGGACACGGATTCTGTTCTCATCTTATGCTCTGAAGCAGCCACTATCTGGTCTGGGACAGAATAGGCCGCTTCCCTTGATTGTCGCCTGTCCATCCCAAGTAGCGTGCCCACAAACCACATCGCCGATGGTGCTCTCATCAGAATCGGTTCTGTGGCTCCACTGGAGAGAACTATGTGCATGCCTGCATGCATGGCAGTAGTCACTGATTCTCTGTATACTCTGAGTATCTTGGACCTGTCCAATCCAGACGATGCAAGGAGGGGTGCAATCGGAATCTCTAGGGCAATCCCGGCTTCAGCTGCCAGAGTCGCAGTGCTCTCTCTAATCACATGGTCCTTCGTTGGTTCGCTGAGTGTCAACAGATCCACCCTTCGGTCTCCTGCAGCCCAGTTGGAAATCTCGGTGTCCCGCATAGGCACCGAGAGTATCACTGACTGTTTCCTGACGTGCCCGACCTGTTTCCTGAGCGTGTCCAGTTTCTTTCCCTCGAGGTCTATCCTAGCTAGAATGACTACTCCACTGTCAGTCCTTATCATCGGGCTGCCAAGAGGCAGTGATACGGCAAGCCCTGTGAAACCTATCTTGCGGGCCATGTCTACGAATGTGTCCATCTTCTCCAGACTGGTAACCCTAGCATTCAAGTCCACAGGCATCTGGTTCAGTCCCCTATTTCTGTCAGGAGGCCCTCAATGAGCGACGCGGCGGTCTCTTGAGTGCATCGTGGATACTGCTGGATATGTACCTTCACACTTATCATATCCGGTCCTGTGGCCAGTTTCAGGTGACCAAGGTAGGCAGCCTGTTTGTCGATCCTGACAAATAGCACACATCGTTCATCAATGCGCTGCATCAGTGTCGCGGCTAAAGTCCTCCTGTCATCGGATGACAGTTCTCTCAATAGGTGGCGGACCGCCGTTTCACAGGGCGACTTAGCACGAAGAACTGCGGAGATCACGGCAATTGTGGTCCGGTTGTACCCTTCCGCCATCTGAGTCTCGACCTTAACCCGACCACGCAGTTCCTCGGGGAACACATTGAGGACCGCAGTACTGACTCTCTCTAGGATCTCTGTTGGACGAGAGTGACCGCGTGCCTCAAACTCGGCAAAGTACGACATTTTGGATGACCCGGAGGTATTGGCACAGGCTACTTTCCGAGGTTATGCTTCGCCCGGAGTGACGGTCTCATCTTCTCAGCTCCGCGACCCCTGTTTCTCAGGCCCCTGCTTCTCTTGCCAGCAGAAGAGAGTCCTCGACTCACACGACCTTTCTGTACAGGGTCACAGATCCAGTTGATATCCGGATCGTTATAGATTACTGGATGGATGGGGTCTACCAAGATACACTCGTACCAGACCCATTTGCTGTCGTTGCCCACCCAATAGGAGTTAAGTAGACGCAGATTGGGGAACTTCTTCGCTACTCTCTCTTCAGCGATCCAGCGACGTGATTTCTGGGGGGTGTATCTGACAACACCCATGGCCCTTGGCTTTCGTCCTGCCTTTGGTCGTATCTTCTCACGAGGACCTCGACCTGTCCTGACTCTTACGACCACATACCCCTGCTTGGCCTTGTAGCCGAGCTCGCGTGCTCGTCCAAGCCTAGTCGGGTGTTCCAGCCTTACGATACTTTCCTGCTTTCTCCAGACTATCAGTCTGTTACGGATGGTTTCAGTTCGCTCTGTCTGCTCTTCCATCCATGATTCATTCATGTGCTTGTAAGCTGACATCTATCTACTTCCTTTGCAGTGAATCAAATCGCTTTGTTTGTGGTTCAGCCCTGAGGGCCACATCCCATGCGGACGCATCCGCCAACACAAAGGAATGGTTGCAGTCGAGAACCCGTGGCCAATCCACTGACTCGACCGCAGGCCGTTCTGGGAGCTTTACTTAAAGATGTAACGATTGGGCTCCCAGACGCGGCCCTGCTATGTGGTTCTACTTTCCAGTGAGCTCCTTGATGACCTTGTCAACAGTCAGTTCTCCGATCCTCACTTGGGCCTCAAGTGTGGATGAAGCAATATGCGGGCTTGCGACTACTTTCGGATGCTTGACGAGCTTCCAGTCTTTCGGTGGCTCGTCGACGTATACGTCCAGACCTGCACCTGCGATCGTTCCGGCGTCAAGAGCCTTCAGCAGAGCCGCCTCATCCACGATCCCGCCTCGGGAAGTGTTGATTATGTAGGCGGTCTTCTTCATGCGGGCTAGCTCCTTCTCACCAATCATGCCCTTTGTCTGAGGGACCAGAGGGACATGCAGAGTCAGGAAGTCCGACTTCTCTATTATGTCCTTGAGTTCGGAACGCTTTATGCCCAAGTCCTTGCAGGCCTTGTTGATGTCAATCACATCATAGGCCAGCACATCCATGTCAAAGGCCTTCGCTCTCTTTGCCACCTCTGCTCCGATTCTGCCCAAGCCAATGATGCCTAGGGTCTTCTTGTACAGCTCTGTGCCCTCCAGTTTCTTCTTCTCCCACTTCTCTTCTTTCATCGTGTGGTCTGCCGTCGGGAGAAACCTGATCAACGAGAGCATGAGTCCAAAGACCAGCTCGGCCACTGAAACAGAGGGCCCCTCAGGAGTGTTCAACACCTTGATACCTTTGGCTTTCGCGGCTTCAGCGTCCACATTGTCAAGGCCCACTCCTGCCCTGACTATCAGTTTCAGCTTGTCTGCAGCAGCGATGACCTCCTTGGTCACCTTCGTTGCACTTCTGACTACTATGCATTCAAAACCCTTGATCTGTTTCTCCAAGGGCCCATCAGTTTCAGCCTTTCTGACTACAATCGTCAGTCCTGCTTTCTCCAGCCTCTTCTGGGCGGACTCGGAAATGGGATCTGCAATCAACACACGTGCCATGGTTCTTACCCTCCGATTTGGGTGTGCGCAGACCAAGCTTGCTCCGTCTTAAGCTTGGCGACCAAAGAGTTTCTTAAGGTCCTGCTTCTCTTCCAGACTCATGAAGCGGCAACTGGAGCCTTCAAATTCGGTTGTACCCTGCCCAGCTGTTCTCGTGAGCGTCAGGGGACCTGACCGGCCAAACATAATCACTCTGGCCTGGGCGGCCAATGTGTGCAGCGAACCACCCACAGTCGTCGTGGGCATTCGACCAAGACGTTATAGTCACGGGCTCGTGAAAGAGGCCGGTGACTTTGTTGTCAACATCCCTTCAGCTGACCTGCTTGAGGCAACCAAGCTGTGTGGCACGAAGTCAGGAAGGGACATGGACAAGTTTGCTGTCTCTCACTTGACTGCGGAGCCCTCGACCAAGGTCACATCTCCCATGATCAAAGAGTGCCCCATCAACATTGAGTGCAAGACAAAGCAGGTCATCACACTAGGAAGTCATGACCTCTTTATCGCAGAAGTTGTGGCAGTCCACATCGATGAGTCTGTGCTTGACGAGAAGGGCAACTTCGACGCAGCCAAGGCGAAGTTGTTCGCTTTCCTTCCTCTGACCGGAGATTACTGGGCACTCGGAGAGGCACTTCGCGAGTCACCACCTGCCGGCTCTGCGACCACCAAGAGGCGCGGGCGTCGATAGATCTTGAACTGCGAATGTCATGTTGGCCTGTCGAGTCCAAAACCTGTAAGACTCGACAGCCATAGTGTGGGGGCGCTCACTTTGTCCCCTTGGCGCTTACAATCTTGATGACATCACCGTTCTTCAAGACGGTCTTGTCAGAGATTCTCATCTTCGTACGCGCGTCAATCGCATGTATGAAGCTCTCCATCAGGTCCGTATGGATGACCCCTGCGAACTCCTTTGCCGTTATGCCCTCGGGAACCAGAAAGACATCTGGCAGGACATTCCCATCTCCATCAGTGAGTGAGTTCGGGTCGTGGACCGGATAGACGGCTATCATATGCAGGTACTCAAACACAGCGCGGTTGAGTATGCCCTGTACTCCCGTCCCTCCATACTTTTTGAGAAGGTCCTTCTTGAGCTTCTCCAGCTGCGCAAGTTCATTAGCTTTCAGTCGTTCTGGCTGAAGGATCTGGAAATCATCATTCCCTGGTATGTATTTTATGACTCCCCTCTTGTCCATGTCCCTGAGTGCTTTCTCAGCCAAGGCACTCACGGGCACAACTAGGGTGTCCGGGAATGTCTGTTGCAGTTTCTTGAGGTTCTGTTCTGCGGTTGGGCGATCAATCTTGTTCGCCGCTATAATTATCGGTTTGGCCACCTTGCGGAGTACTCGAACGAACTTCCTTACGTCATCGTTTGTCCAGACGTCCGCCGTTTCGACCTTCAGACCCGATTCTCTTATGGCCTTCAGGATATGCCCCCTGCTGATGTTTAGGCCTGTAAGCTTCTCGAGAAGCAGCTCGTCGACCTTCGCACCCTCCGCTCTCACTCGTCCAGAGATCCTCCTCCAGTCCTTCTGCACTATCGCAAGCATCCACTCGGTTATCTCCTCCTCAAGGAACCTCACATCCTCAAGTGGGTCATGAGTCCCTGCTGCGACTTCTTGTCCCTCCGAGTTCGTAGAGCCGCTAGTGTCCACAATATGAATGAGGACATCGGCCTGTCTCAGGTCGTCTAGGAACTGGTTTCCCATGCCCTTTCCTTCATGTGCGCCAGGGACAAGGCCCGCCACGTCGATCAGCTTGATTGGTATCATCCTTACACCATCGACACAGGCCGAGTTCTTTGGATTGTCCGTGACGCCAAAGGCTCTGCATGCACACGGTGTACGCACGTAGGTGACTGCAACATTCGCCTGGATTGTCGTGAAGGGATAGTTGCCTACCTTGAAGTCGGTCATACATGCCGCGTTAGTGAACGAGGTCTTACCAGACGAAGGTTTTCCAACGATGCCGACACTGAACCCCATGAGAACCATCACTCACATTGTGGACTCCCTATCAGTGGCGAGAGATAAACTTCTCCAATGGTATCTCATAGAAGACGAATCTCTCACTGGTCCAACTGCATGCTCCTGCATGTCATCCTCCTCGCGACAACCCCACGAACCACTTTATTCCCGCTGTCCGTTTGTTAAGTCCGGTGAGTGTGCGTTTGCCCGCTTGCCTCTCAGTATTCGGTTGACGGGCGGCACACACTCCGGTCATCCTTCGCATGTGACCAGAGGGGGCCTTCAAGGACCACCTAGGGATAGCGTCAGATACGACTGCGACTTATATGTGAAGAACGCGGAGGTTCGTTTGTGGAGCAAATGGCTATCCAATCGGGTGTGTCCACTAGCATGGAATTGGTCAGCGACTACATACTTGTAAGAAAACCCGCATTACCTCGATGGTGGGACCCCGTATCTAGACCCCATGTAGCTGTCATCATTGAAGACCCCGCCTCCGGCCGCGTCCAGAGGTACTACTTGTCACAAGGCGGTCAGCTAGCACCAGACGGCCGCACGCCTCTTGAGGTCACAGACATAGATGCGCTGCCAGACGGTACACTCCTCGAGGTCCGGTTCAATGCGATGAAGGCCAACCTGTTCAGGCTTGAGATGATGGACTGTGTGCCGTGTTGGAGATGGGTTGGCCGTTGCAGAGGGCTGCCGGGTTTTGACAGTGATGGGATCGACTGGACACGTCTCATGGACGGCATTGAACTCTATCAGCTCAATGGCTTTGTCGCGAACTAGAAACCGCCTAACAAAGACCATTTTCACACCTGCTATCCTAGTTGTTGTTGTCGAGTTCAGAAGAGGCTCATCAAGACCAACTACTGTATACTGCATCTCTCCATACTGCTCTCAGTATCCGACAACAGCATTACTGCCTGCATCCTCTTGCTTAGAAAGGGGCCTTATTATGCAGGCTGAATTGGTATCACAGCGGGTCGGTTAGGCTACCAAACATGAAACACGTGGTGCGGGAAAATGATGTCGGACGAATCTGGAATTCTTCAGAAGCATTTTGACGACGCAGTCGTGATGTCACGTCGCTATCGAGTGCCAGCAGGCAAACGCGATGCAGTCCTTGAGAAGGTCGGACAATTCATAGAGGAGTCTGGAAAGGATGAGAAGCGTCCTCTCACTGTAGTGCTGGACTGGGGTACGATATTCGATAATCAGTACGACATCGAGATCTGCAGGCCGGTGAAGAGGAAATCGTCTGGCAAAGGGCTCTCGACGAAGACTCTGCAGGGTGGCGATGCTTTCACACTGACGCACACCGGTTCTCCTGATGGAATGAAAGAGAAGTACCAGAAGCTCATAGAACACATGAGAGCGCGCGGTCTCCGAACATGGGAGTCTGGGAGGGAGATCTACCACGTGTTCGATTCCACCCACCCAGAGAGGAATCAGGTAGAGATAGTCTCCATGATACATGATTGGACGGGCATGCTCAAGAGTGGTCTTGAGCGTGTGGCGGGCAGGAATGTCGCTGACAAGGTCATGGCCGAGGCTCTCGGCTTCACATATGAAACCAAGCATCCAGAGAGAAAACGTTGGGTCGGTGAAATGGTTGAGCGGATGGACAGTCTTCTGGATGAGAAGCAGAAGTATGAAGTCCTGTCCTGTTGCGCAGACAAGTTCCCTGTAGAGCGAATCAAGAATCTTAGGGGCATCTTCGAACGCAACCATAGTGTTGACGAAGTTCTTGCTGCGGTACAGGCGGACAGATACTGGTATGCTCATCCCAAGCGAGAGGGCAATCTCATAATCGAGACCAAGCTCCCATACGATGAGGAGGCTCATGCGAAGGCCAAGACGGACGAGGAACGAAGAAAGGCCGCCTGTCACTGCAGTATGATAAGGGACAACATGGACGGTCTTTCGCCAACTTACTGCTATTGTGGGGCAGGATGGTACAGACAGCTCTGGGAGGGTGTGCTTGGAAGACAACTGGAGATTGACCTCGTGAAGACAGTTGTCAGGGGCGATGATGTCTGCCAGTTCGCAATCCACTTGCCGCCTGACCTAGTGCCATAGTAGGCA
>PRDI01000091.1 GCA_003345595.1 Candidatus Thorarchaeota archaeon
AATTGCCACAAGACCTGCACCTGATGCCCATGCTTCAGAGAAGACTGTCTTGTTCAGTACGCCCAGAAAGCCATCCTGCCTCATGACTTGAAGAACAGCTTGGACAACAGCAGGATAGTCGTTTGTCACCCTGTCGATATAGATGTCAAGTGAGTCAAACGGCAGTGTGACGTTCATCTCTGGCGGAAGAGAACTCTGGTCGATTCTCAGGGTCAGCAGCTCTTCAAACTGGAAGCCGAAGCTCGTCTGCAAGTGAGCAAGAATCTGGGACACTCTCTGCAGAGAAGCTTGCTGCTCCACATTCACGAAGAGGCTGAATACAAGGTTGAACTCTGTGCCGAGCATGCCGAGCAGACTATTCAGGTCCAAACCACCGTCCAACTGTTTCGGAGTGTAACCATCAGAGGGCATCATGGCAGGACTCATGGTGAAATTGAGGCCGACCAGCATGTCCATCAAGTAGCTTAGCAGCTCCCCGTGAGTCGAAACGAGACCCATCAACATGCATCCATCATACATTGCTGAATCTAGGCTGAGTTGCTCAGAAGGAATGCCGAGCTGACCATAGATCACAGTAGGAACCCCTTCTTTGTCCACGCCTGCGTAGATTGCTTCGGCTCCATTCGTTAGAAGCTGCTGGAACAACTGCCCGGGATCAACCTCTTGGGCCAGAGCGAACTGACCAGAAGCCCTGAGCGCCGCAGCGGTCGGCAGCAGTAGGAGAGAACCCACCAATACTATCGCAAAAGCATGCTTACTTTGTGTTCTCATCTATCATTCACTCCTTCTTTCGGATCACCGCTCCGATTACACCTGCCACAGTCACGATGATAATGGGCACCAGAAAATAGACTACCAGAGGCAAGATGAGCGCCACCGGGTCGAAACCTCCTCCACCCCCTGAAATCAACGCAAGGACTTCAGTGATGGCTGATTGGACCAAAGGAATAGTTAGGACGTCAACAAGCGAGGATCCCGGCGGCAACGGAGGCAGCGAACCAAGGCTCAATCCTCCCATCAAGAGCTGCACGGCGCAGAATACAAGAATGCCCAGGCAGGAGAGCCAGGTCACTAGGCCTACCACAAACCCACCCGCTTTTGTTCCGGCAATCATTCCCCCGACAAGACCAGCGATCACCCAGATTGCCGTCATCACCCAGTTGTTCAGTGGATTCACCAGCATGGCGTTCACCAAGACAAGCGTGGGTCGCATGTAGTTGCCCAACTGGGGTGCTAGCCACTCGACGATTGTGTTGTACCCCAATGGAAGTGTGTACCAGCCAGCAAGTAGTACTATCACGAGACATGCCAGCCAGCCGAAGTACTTTGAGCCAAAAGCGCTAATCTTCAGAACCTCCTAGTTAGACTTACGTCATTGCAGCACATTCGTTTCCGTGACCTATTAACCGTTTGTCCTGTTGATTTAGCATTCGAGTGCGATTCCCATGTTCGAAGACCTAAACACTAGGTCTTCAATAAAGAGAAATAGGGGAGGGTGGTTCTCAGGCAATGGAGACTTACCTTCCCACCCTAGGAAGTGTTCAGGCTCTGGCAGTAGTCATGTCCGGCCTTTGTGTTCCTGTGGGCACAAGCAACTAGATACTCGGTTGAGGAATATGAGCGACAACGGCACTCGACGCCCTGTGTATGAACTGATCCAGCTGATGGCGTCGCTGAACGAAACGAAGCGGGCGATACTCATCGCGCTGGGTCATGTCTACCCGCGGAGTGTCAGTGGAGTGCAGTTGAGTCGACTCATAGGCTACAGCGGCCGGTCAAGAAGTCTATACCGAGGAGTGTTGGCCCATCTAGAACAAGACAAGATGATTCTGATCGACGAGCTTACGCCCAAGCTCTATGCAATCAGAATCAACGTCGAACACCCTTTGTTGCAGCTGCTTGTCGACCTCTGCAGAGAGTTCGGCGAAGAGACAAGGAGAATCTACCTGAGAGCCTTGGAGGAAGAGTGATGGACCGACTACTGGAGCATGCAAAGTCCCTCTATGCAGACAGACAGAGGGTGGCTCTGGCAGCCATGATGATTGCTTTCTCAGTCACTCTCTACCTTTTCTACAGTCCAGGAATCTACGCGATACCTGCCGAGCCGCCGATACAGCTTCCTCCGGGCTGGGTACAGGGCTTTGAAATTGTGTACTCTTTCAACACAGTTGGGTTCTTCTTGGCCTTTGCCGTGATGGTGTTCATGTATGCGTTCTGGTCATGGGCCTTTCTACCTACGCCTGCAGTCAACTACACATCCGCTGTCTTAAGAGGCATATTCGGACCTCGTTCGCCAATCGCCCAGTCCATCGGCAAGCGGTTTAGAGTTGTGCTCAACGAGAAGACATGGATCGATCTTACTTGCCATATCAAGGAGCAGGGCTCGGGTGCATGGTTTGTCTACAAGTTGACTTCATCGTCACTCCGTACATCACACCTTGAGGAGATAGCCTTGAGGCACGGATTTGGTACCAAGGACGGTCGGTTGACAACTTGGGTCAGCAGTGATGAGCTTCATTCCAGGAGCATTCTTTTGGCCAAGGCGATGGCACTCGCTGCATCTTCCGCATGATGACCGTGGGCATCCTTCGTGCAATCAGCTCTCGGTGCAGGAGCGGACGAGCGCTCAGATATGGCAGACATTCGGAGCGGTATTACACCTCTCTCTTTACTGTATTCACGGTTGCCCCACAGTATGGGCACTTGAGAGTTAGCGGTCCAACCCACTCCATACCTTCCATTGAAAGGGATGCCTTACAGTTGGGACAGTTCCTTGGTGGTTCGTGGACAAAGCTCTTCTCTGGAGTCGCTCTTTGCGTACGTGCAACAAAGACCGGAACAAAGGGCGACGAGCCAATGTGTCCATACTTGAAGATAACAATCGCGCCTAGCAAAAATCCAATCATTGGCACGCCGAGCATGAGCAGGAGAATCATACCCACTGGCAGTGAAAACACGTCGAGGGTCAGGAAGAGCCCGAAACCTCCGAAGAAGAATACAACCATGATGCACGCACCTCCTAGTATGCCAGTCATATTAGGTCCGACCTCACTAGATGAACTCATACTCGATGTCGCCTCACTTTCATTCGATGTTGGGCCGCAGATGTGCTTTGGCAATAGATAATGTTGTCTCGCTTCTCCTCCCCTCGTTTCAGCAGCTAAGAAATGCCAGGCTAGGTCAACAAACGATTCGAAAGACGCAGACCGTTCCGAGATAGGCTCGCTAGGATGACATGGGCTTCTGTTCAGCTATGATACGTGCCTCGACGGAAAGAATCGCACCCACCCAACCCGGTATCTGAGCAATCTGCGAAGAAGGCTCCATCATTGGATTGCCGGCTATGACAAGCTGAACAAGACCCATGGCAAGACCGAGCACACCCATAGCGACTGAGACCAGTATTATGTTGCGGCCCAACTCAATCTTGCGGGTAGTAAGTACGAACCCTGCAATGATCACTCCGATGCCACCGAACAGAGTGAGGACACCGAGGATGCCCATGACTATCGCAAACGTCATGACGAAATGTGGGCCGAAGAGCTGACTGAAACCATCGACGATCTCGTCCAGCATCCCGATTGTGCCGCTTGCAGCCGATGCTATCAGAAGACCTCCTCCGATCAGACACAAGATGAAG
>PRDI01000092.1 GCA_003345595.1 Candidatus Thorarchaeota archaeon
CAACCCGGCCCACGCTGTAAACTGGGATTCAAAAGAGGAAAGTGACAGAGAAGCCCAACTGTTCGAGGGATATGGAATGGCCGTCGCAAAGAGTTGAGTGGCCTGTTGGAATGTTATACGTAGAGTGGAGCAGCGGAGAGTCGATCGTCCTTCATGTATTCATTTTGGCCAATCGCATCGTCTCAGGCACCTGTTTCCCGTCCGCTCTTCGGAATGGCTCAGAAGGAATCGCTATTCCTTGCCTCTCATTGGATTGGCTTTCTATTACTTTGGTTACGCTATTATAGAAGGATTCGCCGGGGAACCATTTCTCATCGTAGTCCTTCTCACAGTCCCCCTGCTTGGAGGGCTAGCAGTTCGAAATGGGCGCATCATCGTTTTCGGAAACACACTGGCCTGTCTGAAGTCAACGGTCGATAACGCACTGTTTCAAGTCCTCTTCTCCTACCCCTTCTATCCTTTTTATGGTCCGGGCTGGATGTTGAGCGGAACATACATTGCTTTCTCAGGTTTCCTATTCATGCTAGACATGGTTGCCTGGATCATGTCGATGAAGCCGCGAGTCGCGGTCTACATTGTTTTCTCGTTTTGCGTATTGACGCAGACTTGGTTCGCATGGATCTGGTCATCCGGTATTTGGCTCTACGCTGCCTTCTCAGCTTTCGTACTCATAATGACCGCAATCGCATGGACTGTATCGACTGACACTGCAACTGCGGTAACTCGGCATGTCAGTCACCCACACGGAGAACCGCTGCAGGCACTCCGCATCCCGAGTCCTACATATCTATGAAATCAGGCTTGGCTGCCACACGGATAATCGGCAGATGGACCGTCATGGGGTCCGAGTCTACAGACTCTGTAAAACCGATAGTCTCTTTCTCTCGAGTCTTGTATGTGAGGAAGTTGCCTTCGGGAGGAGCTTCACCCTCAGTATAGACCCAAAGCGGGAGTCCGTACATCTCGTAGTATCCGTGGTTTGAGATGAGGGTGCCATAGATGTGCTTCCCTCGGTGCTCGAAGTAAAGCATGCTGGCGGGTCTGTCCCTCTGAGACCAAGATACCAGCATCCTAGCAAGATCCTTCATAGTTGCTATCTTGAGATTCACCGGTGGACGTATTTCCTTCTGCGTCACCATAGGCATCTACGCGCTGTTCGGCAAAGTGTGCTTATAAGAGCATAGATTTGGAGGAAATGCTCTGCATTGCACTGCGAAAGGTGCCCATGTGACAGACACCACATCAACGAACCGAACTCCGTACCTTTGCAGACAGTGAAGACACTGCTTTCCTGTCAGGCCCTATGATTACCACCGGCACGCATGCAGACTCTTCGCTGACTCCTACTGAAATGGAAGCTCGCATCGCATCTTTTCTCAT
The DNA here is from genome assembly GCA_003345595.1 of Candidatus Thorarchaeota archaeon. GTDB lineage: Archaea > Asgardarchaeota > Thorarchaeia > Thorarchaeales > Thorarchaeaceae > OWC5. Next base: position 1,381 of record PRDI01000092.1, read on the forward strand.
CAGCACAAAGGTGAATCCCTCTGTGTGACGTATCGAGTCCACAGCCAGACCTAGGGACATGAGTGTTGCCACAACAGACTGTAGAAACGTAACACCCTCTACGCCTGTCCGCCGCACGGTGACTGTTTCCCGATACTCCGAGTCCTTCTTGAAAAGGAACTCATGAGAAGACTTTGCGTAGAGGACTTGGCGTTCCATGGCTTTCTCAAGAAGAGTCTCGGACAATGCACCAAACTTCCTTGCAGCAATGTCAGAGTAGTCGATGTGGCTTGTGGACTCGAAAGGAATCGATGGCGTTTCTTCAGACACGGCAGCACCGAGAGCCTCTGATGAAGCCTCACCAATCCTCGGTGCGGATTCCTCAGTGATTGCGTATTCACGTTTCTGCCGTTCAAACAGCGCCTTCACGTACTCCCGTATCCAGCCATCCAGAACATTCCAGTCCTCTCTGCTTAGTTTCAGTGGGGGTCTTGGTACTCCGGGCAACTCAGCAGGCCTTCCCGCCTCATCCTCAGATGCTCGACCACCAATCGTAGGAGCTCCGACCTCGGACTCGGGTGCTTCAGGAGGAAGGAGCTTCGTCGCCTCCAAGAGAGCCGAAACTCTGTCTGTGCCCCCGTGCTTGGACATCCGCGGACGGGCCTGCATGACAAAACCCCGTCTGTTCTCTGTAGATTGATCAAACACCAGAGCGACTCCTCTCGGGAGACCACTGATGAATGCTTTGTCCTTGAACTCTTCAGGCATCACTGCTGGCGCTCTCTGCTGGAGTGCCTTGATGTCAGCATCATGGGACAGCGAGTGGGAAATCACAATATCGGCCTGAGAGATGGCCTCGTCTGATACAGCTGATGGCTGTTGGGTACAAAGTACGAGACTGCAACCGAACCTCCGTCCCAGTTTCGCGTAGCTGACGATAGCGTCCTTTGCTGGAGTGCTGCCTGACCTCGGCACAAGCGTTTGAGCCTCGTCCACGATTAACCATGTTGGAGGAAGCTCTTCTCTGGCACTTGTTCCTTCATCGGTCCAAGCCATGCGATAGGTGAGTATCTGCCTACTGAGCATGTTCGTCAGAATCGCCAGGACTGCGTCTGCATCTGACCCAAGAGGGGCGACATCGACTATCGTGATTCGCCCGGCCACAGCAAGGTCTTGGGCGCTAGTGCCGCCGGGATGGAAGACACCCAAGTGTTGAGCACGTCTGAGACGCTGAACAAGAGCAGTCCTCGTAGCAGGCTTGTAGAGGTCCGAAAGACCGGCATTCGCGTCGACACACTGAATCATGTCCTGTATGCTGAAGTCAGATCGTGGAGGCTCTTCCTTTCCAGTCTCTCGCGTATACCCTCGCCGAAGACTGTCAATCACATCATTGATCAGGTTCTCTATCGCCGTACTCAGGATTCCACTTTTCTCGAGCACGTAGGCCCAGTCGGAAAGTGAGAGCTCTGACGGGCTGATCGCAAGAGGAAACAGCTTCGATCTCTTCTTGACCTCATCAGGGAGGTGGGAGAATGCGCGGCGTGGAATGTAGACGGCTGCAGGAAATCCCTGAGCCTCAAGACCCCACTTTCGCAGGAGATCTCCTTGGTCCGTATTGGGTTCAATAACCTGTCTAAACACGTCAACTGTGTCAATGACGACAACCGCGACCTCAATCTCCTTTCGTGCCATCGCGCGCGCCAGTTCTTCAGATATGAGACCGAGAGTATAGCTCTTGCCAGACCCCCTCTTGCCTGCGACAAGCATGACATGTGGACTAACAAGGTCGAGATTCACGGGCATTCCGAACAGAGAGGTGAGAACATCTTCGGAGGACTCTGTGACTGCTCCTATCAGACCCAGGCCCATCGAGCGATACTTCCGGTGAAAGGACTCAGACCTGCCAAGTATGACCCCGAGGCTAGGATCTATCAGTAGCTCAAGCGGGGTTGTCGGCCGCGGACGATATTCAAGGACTGCCTTTGGAATCAGGTCAACGGGCTTGTCGGCAGGAATGTGTTCAGGGTCCCGTTCGGTTCCGGCGTTGCCATCGGGGCTGTCACTAGGCTCACGTTTGTCCAAGGTGGCTCCCTCCAGAAGGGCAGGCAATTGAACTCCAATAAACGTTTGTACGAGCGCGCCTTAAGGTGATAGTCTGCAAGAGTCTCCTGTAAAAACGTCGATAGGTAATGCTCAAAACCAGCACGTGTGATTCATGAGCTATGCAAGAGACGATCCAAGATGGCAGCCTTGTCTTGATCTTCCTCGATGCCAAGAGAAACTGGATAAGGAAAGTAAAAGCAGGAGAGAGCTTTCACTCCAACAAGGGAATCATCAAGTTCGATGACATCATTGGACGTCCCTTCGGAATCAAGGTTCAGAGCCATTCCGCCCAGTTGTTCCAGATACATAGACCGAGCCTCACAGATATCCAGATATCACTTGGCCGGAACACGCAGATCATCTATCCAAAGGACGCAGGGACAATCCTTCTTGAGGCTGGGATTGGATCAGGGAGCACCGTCGTGGAGTCGGGCACTGGGTCAGGAGCGCTCACATATGTGCTCGCGAATACAGTCGGCCCTACGGGACACATCTTCACCTACGAGGTTCGCCAAGACATGTACGAGGGGGCGAAGAAGAACCTCGAGCGGCACGCGTCGATGGACAGAATCACTATGCACCTGAAAGATGTCCTAAGTGGAGTTGAAGAGAAAGACGTGGATGCGGTGGTATTGGACTTGGCGACACCGTGGGAGGTCGTCACAGAGGCTCATCGAGTCTTGAAGCCAAGCCACTTTCTCGCCAGTTATAGCCCCACGATGGAGCAGGTCATGAAAACGTGTAAGGCATTGGGCGAAAGCGGAGAGTGGGGCATGATTAAGACTCTGGAGGTCTTTCAGAGGGAAATCATGGTCAGGGAGAACAAGACCAGGCCCACAACTTGGATGGTTGGGCACACTGGTTACATGACATTCGCAAGATCCATGGTAGAATCCGGCACATGACCATAACCTTATATCGATATACGGCGAATTGTTATTGTCGATTGTTGTCGACGGAGGCTGGTCATATGCCGTACCAGCATAAGAAAGCGCGTCACGCAAAGGAAACAAAGGAAATCCTTGAGAATATCGTGAAGCTCAGGAAGACCGAGTATGAGCTCATGGAAAGCGCAGAATCTGTGAAAGTTGGAAGTCCGTTTGATGATGTTGTTAGGAATGAGTCGCGGCCTAACGTGTTACCGGGGCAAGTACACAAAGCCCCACAGGATGAGGACCACCGAGAGTCTGAGGAAAAGGAGATTCAAGTCCATGACCGTGGTAGCGAGGATTTCGAAGATTACAAGCCTACTACCGAGATCAAGTTGGACGCACATCAGGCGAAAGAGACCTTTGAGAAGAAGAGGAAACACAGAAACTACGCAGAGTTCCGATTTGACTATGGCCATGTCTAGGGGGAAGGGCAACTTGACAAGAGACTCTGAAGTATTCGAGCTGAAGGAAGAGATAAGGGAACTGAGGAAAACAGTGCTCATGTTGAGGCAGACCGTGAACCAGCTGAGCGCGAAGATCCAGACTACGCCAGAGCGGATACAAGTATCCAGTGAGACCGGCCAGTACAATGTCTTTGCGAACCAAGCCAGCGTCATTGAGTATGATATAAGCTGGGAGAGGTTAGTCACTCTCCTCCAGGACGCAAACGCAGGTCTGACTGCAACTGAGCTGGCGACAAGGTGGGGAAAATCCCGTTCGCGTACGAGTGAGGTTCTCAACAAGCTGGTCGACGACGGGCACCTAGTCAAGTTCAGAGACGGACGCCGAATCAAGTTCAGGGCACCTGACGAGTGATACTCAAAACAGGGCATTCCAGACGGTCGAATGTCTAGGCCCCCCAAGTATTCTTAAGTATAGGAGAGAAGGACTCAGGCAGGAGAACAACTGCCGGGGTCACAGTAATTGGCCAACGTGATAGGTCGCACAAAGAAAGCCCAACCCCAAGAATCTCCCGTTGTCGAGACCGAGGACGTCATAGTCCATGCCAGTAGACTGTTCGAACTCAATATAATTGCACAAGATGCCGTACGAGAGTTCGCCCTTCACGACATCGATGACAAAGAAGGGCTCGAAAGCAAGCGAATCGCAATGCATGACGCCTTCACGCAACTGTATGATGAGGTGTCAGCATTCATTGATCAGATCATGGGTGAAGACTTTGAAATCTCGTACCTTAGAGACAGGATTGGGAGTGCCGAGGGAGAAGCAAAGGACCAGCTTGTCGCTGGACTGAAGGAGCTCGAGGAGCAGTCCCAGAGGAACTTGGCCGACATGTGGATGGCCCGAGTAATGGCTTGGCTTCATCAAGCGGCGGCGGCCAGTGGACCCTTCGTCGAGGGCGAGAACGAAGAGAAGAAGAAGTCATCTTCCAAGCACTTGGCAGCAGTCTATACGATGTTGGAGAAACCCTTCTCTGCTGTGCCATCGAAGTCAGATGGGACGCAGAAGCTCAGAAGAGTGGCGCTGGGCAGCAAGGCCTACTCACTGCTGACCGAGTCGTCCACCCCTGATGAGGCCGAACTTGCAGACATCCTTGGCAGAAACAAAAGGTCGGAAGCAGAGTTCTACGACGAGTTCCTGAACGAACTCATCGGGCAGGAGAGCACATTCAGGCAGGCGTTCAACCCGTTTGACGAACTCGTATGGCGTGACATGCTCAGCTCATTCATATTCGAGCAGGCCACGGATCTCTATAACGAAGCAATTCCCTACTTCGACAAGAGCAAGACCCCTGACAAGCAGAGAACGGCCATGATCAAGTCTTGGAAACAAAACACCGCCGGCCTAAGCGAGGTCTACCTCGCCATGACCTACAATGACATAGCTGATGCTCAGATGAGGGCAGGCAATCTCGAGGACGCGTCGGGACTGTACCAGCAGTCTTCAGAGGCCTTTGGCAGAGCAGAGAAGTGCTTCGATGAGGTGGTGGCACTACACAGCAATGCTGAGCAATCCAAGAGTGACAAGGACCAGAAGAAGGCACAGGCCCTATTCTGCAGAGCGGAGGCCTCCGTGCAGACCCTGTCAGACCTGCTTGAGGTCAACAACAAGGAAGAGGCCATCAAGATACTCGGCGACATATTCAAGGACCTGAAGAAAGCGGAAAAGCTAGCCAAGAGCCGCGAACTCACAGCTGCTATCAAGGAGAACCTGAGGATATTCTCATTCGTGGAGCAGCTACTCAGCAAGAAGATCGACGATCTCAAGAGCATAACAAGCCAGATCGATTTCGCTAAGGACTTGAGGAAGACAGGTCTAGTCCAGACAGTCAGCAAGTCGCTTGATGAGGCAGGCTCAAAACTGGCAACAGACCCTGTAGGTTCTCTCGACGCAGTTCGTGAAGGTCTTAGTAGCCTCGGCATCCTGTTGAGCCTGGAGTCTGAGGACGAGGAAGTAGGCAACCTGCGGAACAGGACCTTGGCGATGCTGAACCACTTGAAGTACGTCATTCAGTTTCAATTGAGCTCACAGATTCAGCATGGCGTCAAGTTCATTCTGTCGCGAATTCTCGAGAACCTTCATGCGGCAGAGGCTGCAACTTACTACAAAGTCATTGGTGAAACCCGGTCCGCGGACGAGCTCACGGATCTGGGAAAGCTCGCTCTTGCAACCGCATACGCATCCGAGGCGCAGATCTTCTCAAGGCAGTCCGAGCAGTGGGCGTTCAGAGCACAGATCGCCCGAGCGAGCGCGTTCAAGAAGCTCGAAGACGAGATAGCCGAGTTCGAGGATGAGGAAGGCATTGAGAACACTGTGAAGATTCATGACGACACAATCATGAGGATCAGACAGACAGTGGCCTCATTCGAGGCAGCTACAAACGAACTCAATAGTGTTAAGGGTGAGGAGATTCGGCAAAAGAACAACGTCGACCAGCAAGTGAAACAGCTTCAGGCCGTGGTGCTGAAGTTCAAAGGTGACCTGTCCAGAATCCTTGGTGCGAGGAGTGACTTTTTGGCTGAGTTCTCGTCAAAGAAAGGAGATGCCTCGAAGGCCATGGTGTACTATTCCGAAGCTACCGACAGGCTCCGAGAGGCTGTTGGCAACTATACAGTTGCAGCCCAGGTCTTCCAGCAAATGGGTGATGCTCAGGCTGCTCAGACCGTCGACAACAGGGCGAAAACTACAGACCTCGTCGCGCGGGGCGTCTGGGACAACAGACAAAGACTAGACAGTGATCAAACCCCGGCCTACATGGGCGACAGCGAACTCACTGCGCTTTATCTCGGCACTGGTGGTCAGTGAAGCGCTGCTGGCGTAGACATGACCAGTCAGCTGAATGTCAGTAACTCTGGACAATGCACTTGCTCACCGGCAGTGACAACGCGGACGATAGCCCTGGGAATAGTGATTGAGACTCAGTTCACGGCATAGCTCTGCGGGACTGGAACACTCACAGTCTTGGTAGTGTGAAGCCGTGTCACATGGTATGGAGCAAAGGCAACGCCACCGGCATGGTAGAACTTGCTGAACCATTCTACAAAGTGAAGCCTGAGTGCGTGCATGAAGGCCAAGAGACCCTCGAGCATTCCCACGATTATTGAACCCAAGACAGCCCCAACCACAGGAAGATAGGCACCAGAAGGGATGAGTTCAACACCAAAGATCGAGAGCTCAGAGAAAGTGATGACTATGGATTCGTTCAGAGAGATGAAGATCCCGCTGAGTATTATGTGCACTGTGTTGAGAGCGAAAATACGAGCATAGCTGACGGTATGACTGATTGTACCTATGGCGTTCTCGAAGAATATGACAATGCCGTCCATTCCACCCTTTGCAGATGATATAGCCATCAGAACAAATGGTACAATGAATGTGAGCAGTGTGAAAACGAGAGGACTGATTGGAACCATTGGATAGATACCATTGTTGCCTGTACCGTATCCGATACCGGCAATCGGGATCCAGAGGTACACTGTTCCTGTAGTGCTAAACCACTGTCCTACTGTGCTGTAACTCACGCCAAAGACCAGATTGATGAAACCCAGGTACATCCAGACGTAGGACAATGCCACCAAGGCCTCACGGTAAGACCGGTGTTTGAGCTTGTTGTAGAGATTCAGCAGGATTCCTAGGGTGATGTGAAGTGCACCAATCTCAATCGATAGTTTCAGCATGTGTGCCGAGCGATACGGATTGGCCACGCCAGCAATCTTGTGAGCGAACAGCGGCCAGATGGGCTCTATCACAGTTTCAGCCCCAAAGAAGCTCCCGAAGAGCAGGCCGCCAAGCATTGCAAACAGGCCCATCATCATAAGACCGGAAGCACCTGTCTGCAGATATCCGAGGGTCGACCCCCAGTTCTGGTGCTTCCTCTTTGCTCTCCATGCAACGAGACCTACCAATAGAATCAGAAAGCCCTGCCCGACATCCGCAAAGATGAAACCGAATATCAGAGGGAATGAGATGAACATCAGCTTTGTAGGATCTAGGTCGTGTTTGGATGGCACACCGTATGCCGTGACAACACCCTCGGTTGTCTTCATGAATGAGGGGTTGTCAAGATATGTGGGAGCTTCCTCTTCGGCAAAGTCAGGGCGGTCGAACTTCACTTCAAGTGCCGAGCCCACCCTCTCCTGCAGCAAGGATTCAAAACGTTCCTCAGTCCCTTCAGGAATCCAGCCCCATACCTTCAGTGAGTGTTCCGTGTAAGCAAAGTAGGACTTGATTTCTATACGACGACGTTCGATATCGAGTGTTTCCCAAGCGGCCATGACCTTGGGTCCCCACTCGCGAGCAACAGACTTCCTTCTGGTTTCCAGCTGCTTGAGTTCGGTTTCGAGTTCGACCATCTTCTCCTCCGCTGCACGCACTATGTCCTCCGGGAGCCCAGATGTCTTCTCGGGTACCTCAAATGGCTCGAATCCCAATGCAGAGAAGATGCGCAAGACTGCCGGCTTCTTGTCAGCTCCGACACTGACACTCGCCACTGATGTGTTCTTACGCACTGGAATCGACCTAAAAGCATAGGCACCTTCTGTGACCTCATTCAGGCTCCACTCCAACTGACTCACGCGATTTGCGGGCACCACGCCGGCTGTTGTGAAGGTGTATTCAGTGGTGGTCAGTCTGCTGAGGTCGAGGCCTAGAGGAGCAAGTGAAACAGCCACATCTCTGATGCTTCTCTGCCGGTCCAATTCAAGCCTGACAGTGGCAATGCTCTTCTCAATCTCAAGGGCTTCGGGCTCAACTGACTTGATCACTGTGCTAACATACTCCAACGAGTCCGCGAGACTTGCGTCATTCACATCGTCCATCGTGGCTGAGTAATGATGGACATCGAGCTTCAAGAACGAAACAAGGCTGTTGTAGCGGTCCAGACCAGCGAACACGGCATCCTCGTCTCTGGACCTTTTCAGTTCAGTCACGCCGACCTGATGGCGCACATCTATGAACTCGAAGAAACCGAACTCCTCCAGCGCCACAATCACCTGTCGCTCAAGGTCCCTGTGCGCCACCACCTTGGCAACCATCATCTTGGCAGGACTCATCGTCAGATGCATCTGTGGCATCACCGTAGGAAGGGAGCTTTGGCCATGGAAACGTCGGGTCGTTGCTCTTTAGACAGACCGACTGACTGTCGCGCAGTTGCCGCTGATTTAAGGTTGGTGCTTCTGGGTCAGAGAGCAGGCGACAGAGAAAAGCTATGTAGAAGCAGACCGAATCCAGAAGGGGTCAACCTTTATCAGGTGATTGCGTCGGGAAACCACAGCTTGTCAAGGCCGGAGTGTGCCATCATGTGCGCAGCCGATGATGCGATAGACATCATACACGAAGCTGAAGAGAAGGCGACTAAGAGGATTCAAGAGGCTGAGATTGCTGTCAGACAGATGAGGGAACAGACTGAAGCAGAGGCCAAGCGGATTCTCCAAGAGGCTGAAAGTGAAACAAAGAAGGCAGCTGCGCTCTCCGGTTCAGACATCGCCAAACAGAAAGAAGAGATAGAGCGACGAAGCAGGAGAGACCTTGAAGCGGTCATCAACGGGATAGAAGAGTCTGCACGTAACCATCGGACAGCTGCGATCCAAGCTGTTGCCAAAATACTACTGGGGGAGAAGTAGTAGGATGACCGGAGTAGAGAGCATAGTTCAGATGATTGAAACAAAGGCGGCAGAAAAGGTAGACCAGATGACCAAGGAAGCCGAGGAACAGAGAGATCTACGGCTGAAAGACGCCAGGCAGAAGGCAGCGGCGATTGCGGAAGATATCAGGAGCAAGGCTGAGAAGGAACTCAAATCCGAACTGGCAAAGCATGAGGCAAGTATGAAGCTGAAAGCCAAATATCTGGTGCTCGGAACGAAGGAGAAAGCCGTAAAGGATGTCCTGGAATCGGCAGTCAAGGTCGCAAAGAAGGAGATGGAGGGAAAGAAGTGCACCGATGTTCTGACGAGATTCGCTGTCGAAGGTGGCACTGCACTTGCTTCTCAAAACCTCGAAATCGTCTTCCCTGAGAAGCAGAAAGCTACCATAGACCAATCACAAGTGGCTAATGCCATATCGAAGAACCTAGGCCAGAAGGTGACCGTTTCAGTAGCCAAGGATACTGTGAGGGCATCGGGCGGCCTCATTGTCCGTTCAGGCGATGGTTCCAAGTGGGTCGATAACACGTTCGAGGGACGAATGGAGCGACTGACCAGCCGGATGAGGGACGAGGCCGCTAGGATTCTCTTCGAGGAGAAGAGCGAGTAGAACTGGGTCTGACGGAGGACTCTCCCGGAAGAGCACCTCCTAGTCGCGGCCGCTCACTCATGCTCCATCATGGTTTCAGGTCGCAGCCATCAGCTGAGGTATGTACCCGAGTAGCAGAAAGGCAATCACTAGCCCGTAAATTGCGATTGCCTCGATGAAGACCACATAGAGTATGCTCTTACCAAAGGTTTCAGGCTTCTCTGTGATAGCTCCAAGAGACGCGGCAGCGGCCGTACCCATACCTAAAGCTGCACCAACGCCAGCAAGGCCCACGGCAAGACCCGCACCAACAGCAATTCCAAGGATTGCCAAGCCGCCCGGATCAGTCAGGAGCGGCTCGATGATAGGCGTTGGAGATATGCTGAGAGCATTCAGGGCTGCAGAGCTAATCTGCAAAGCCAAGAATGATGTCACTGCTGCAAGCAGGGATACCCCTGCCACGAGCATAATGAAGCTAGTAGTGTATCTGTAGATTCTCACTAGATTGTGTCCTCCGTCACCATATCGTGATCATTCTTCTTATGATATCGGCTGACTCGCCTCGTTCGATCCCCACAGCAATAGACCTTATGTTCCGTATCTCGTAGAACTTCAAGGTGAAGAAACCTAACACAGTTCCTGAGTGAAACGGAAAGGCGCTCATAAGCAGTCTGACCTGCTGGGCCAAGTAGTCCTCAACCGCCATCTCGACATCGGCGAGGTCCTGGGTTTCCTCGTAGAGCCTCGCAAGTCGTCCCGCGAACTGCCCATACTTCGTCTTCTCTAGCTGGGAAAGGACTTCTCGCCAAGATGGTTGAATCCGTATTGATTCCGTGAGCATTTTCGACTTGGATGTGAACCGTATTAGCGACAAATCGATAGTGCGGGAGCCAAGCTTGAGCACAAGGGCACGTAGCATTGTCAAGACATTCCTGAGAATGACTCTGGTTTCCAGGAAACCTATGACCCTCTCTCTGTCATCAGCCGACAGTCTCTTGACAGCCTTGGCTACGGTTCTGAGAAACCACTCCTCAAGCGCTACTTCAAGCGGAGCCGTCGAGCCCAGGTCTTCGAAGGCTGGAAGCCTAGTCAGCAATGCCACCTTGATGTCACTGAATGGTATGGCATCAACAAACTTCTGGACCGAGCCTGTGTCTACGAGCTGGGAGAACAGATCCACCTGTGCAGGGGAGGTCGGAACTGAAAAACGCAGTATCTCATCTCGTTCGAGCCCAACATGAAGCCCGCGCACGATTGATTTCAGGCTCTCGGAGAGAAACATGCCCGTATAGGCCTGTGTGAATTCACGTACCCTGCCTGTCAGCGATCGCGCAATACTGTAACTGACTTCTGCAAAGTCCTTTGAGAGTATGATTGCGAGCTCATCGGGCGCAGGTATCCTCTGCGGGGACTCCTTGTTGACTTTCGGTCCGTAGTGCGTGTTTGCGAGGAGCTTCATGAACTCCTCGTAGCTGGTGGACTGCAAGAACCGTTCATAGTCGCCAACTGTCAGGAATCGGGACTTGATGGCCCGGACCCGAGAGTTGACAAAACCATACTCGCTTGCAGCCTTTATGGCCATTTGTCATGAACCGCCTTGTTCGACCCCAGGGGAACGGGCTGTGCTGTCTGGAGGCATGATATAAGGTTGACGACAACAATAGACCACGAGATAGCAGAAGAGTTCATATAATCAGTAGGCATCCTCCCTCAGGGCGGATGGCATGACTGAAGAAAGCAAGACCCCCGGTCCTAAGAGCTCGGATCTGTTTGACATTGGCAGCCTGTTCAGGAGTTCAGCCACTATAACATTCGTAGTTCAGATTGTGTCTGTCATAGTGATGCTGGGCAGCTTGGCCGCGTACTATGTGGCCGGGTTACTACCCGAGATCAGCGCAGACCTTCTTGTATTGCTGCTCCTGGTGGGCATCATGATCACGATTGTCATTTTCTTGGCTGCATTGAGCATATTTGTGCGCTTCTCAAGACGAATCAGTGATGCGGTCATCGGGCCGGGGATTGAGAGGGTCAGAATGGACACACCTCGAGTCAAAGCTGTCGTGTACATGTACGCTCTACTTGTGGCCCTCATGGGCATAACCGGCGCATATGTTTGGTACCTGATTTACAAGGACGTCCTTGGGCCCATGGTTGCCACCTCACTGTCACTGCAGGTATTCAGCTTCGCTCTAGGAGCCTTCTTCATTGCGCTTCTCATCCAAGTCATAGTCGCAGGAGTAGGAAGGAGTGCAACAAAAGTCATCACAGAGGTGCTTGATGCAGACGACTCGGAGTTTACTGCCTAGTTTCGTTTCGATCGTCGTCGTCCACGTCGAACTCGACGTCTTCAGTGATCTCCTCCAACGTCGGTCTATAGGTGCGCTTCATCTTTGAAGTCTTTTCCATGCCCTCGTAGAACCGAACTGTGGCGAATACACCATAGACTCCAAGTGCAAAGCCTGCGATTGCACCGATGATAGCACCCCACGTAGATCCCTGTTGTCCCCACACAGACTGGCCCACTATCTGTCCGGCGAACATGAGTGCAATCACTGTGCACGGGAGCTCAGAAGCCACTGCAACCCACCGTCCCATGCCTTCAAAGCCACTGCTACTCTGCTGCCCGGACTGACTCATAGGTCTCTGTGCGCTTGCTATCACGAATATGAGTTTCGGTGGGCTTCTTACTTCAGAGTGTCCCTGACTCAATCCTTTTCTGTGGCTTCGACCACCGGTGAACCGAGGTAGTCGAGTTGAAGGTCAGCGTGAGAAATGGCAGCGGCGAGATACAGCTTGACATTCCCAAGCGGAACTTGGCCGGAGTCTATGCGCCGAAGAAGGCCCATTCGAGAACCAGCACAGCCACGGAACTTGAACGTGCCATGAACAGCCCTCACGGCCCGAGGCTCGAGGACCTTGTGATAGGCAAGAGCGTTTGTGTGCTCGTGGAGGACCACACAAGAGATGAGCCCCATATGGAGCTCCTGAGCGCAGTGGTTCCGCGGCTACGGCGCGCCAATCGAGTCCAGTTCATGATTGCCACAGGCTCACACGAGGTCAACCACCCAGCGAATCTGAAGATAGTGGACCTAGTCAAGAAAGCGGCAACCGATGCAGGGATTGAAAGATACGCGGTGAAGATAAATGACTGCCACGAGCCCGGTTTCGTCGATCTTGGGAGGACCAAGAGAGGAACCCCAGTGCTTGTGAACTCCAAAGCTGTTGGCCATGACGTTTATGTCGCACTTGCCGACATGAAGGCCCATTACTTTGCCGGCTACTCCAGTGCACTCAAGGACTTCCTCCCCGGAGTCTGTTCCTTTCAGACAATCGAAGCTAACCATGCGATGGCCCTAAATCCCAAGTCTACCTTTGGTCGACACCCGTACCATCCAGACCCGGCAAAGCGGGATAGCCCACTTGCCGACGACATGAGAGACGCCATGGAGATTATCACTAAGAATGCAAAGGTCTTCACTCTCTCAGTAATCTCAGACGAGAACAAGCTAGTCTGGACAGAAGCGGGCAGTCTACAGCCTGTGATATCACGGGGAATTGCAGTGCTGGACGAAACTGACAGCTTCAATGTCAAGCCAACGCCCAGGATTATTGTTTCTCCTGGAGGTTACCCTCAGGACAAGAGCCTCTACCATGCGCAGCGGGCAATTGAGCTGACTAAGAACGCAGTTGCAGACGGCGGCGAGATTCTCTTCATAGCTGAGTGTAGGGATGGAGTGGCCCCAGAGGAAGCTGTCGAGAACTTCTACAACAAGCTCAAGGCTCCTCTTGATGAGGTCATTAGGTCAATCAGTGGACAGTACCACCTCTATGAGCACAAGGCCTACAAGTTTGCAGAACTGCTCGAGAGAATCTCGGCGGTCAAGATGTACACGCTTCTAGACAGGAAGACAGTCGAGGATGTTCATCTTCAGAAAGTCGAGAACCCTCAGGCAGTCATTGATGCTTGGATTGATGAGGACCCCAAGACGAAGATACTCGTGTTCGACAAGGGCAACAAGCTGGCGATATATCCGCTAGATGACTGATACTGTGATCTAATCCCATGTCATGCCTGACAGTGCGGTATAGAGCCGTCTGTATCTCTCAAAACCCCTGTCATACTGTTCTCGATTAGCTGCAGCAGGACGCAGCGGCTCAAGTGGACGTACCATTCTCTCTGCTGCCTCGACAACTGACTGGAAGACTCCGACGCCCCTGCAAGCAAGTATCGCAGCTCCCAGAGCTGTAGCTTCCTCCATCGCGGTCCGGATCACTGGCACCCCCAAGACATCAGCCTGAATCTGCATCCAGGTTTCGCTACGTGCCGCACCCCCCGTGACTCGCACTTCTGAAGCGGGCAGTCCGAGTTCTCTCATCACGTCAAGATTGGTGCGAATCTCATAGGACACACCTTCGAGTATTGCCCGCATGAGGTGATTCCTTGTGTGGCCGAGCGCGAGTCCTGCGAAGACACCGCGGGCCCGAGGGTTCCAGTAGGGTGCACCTGCACCCACAAAGTGGGGGATGTGCATGACCCCTTCCGAACCGGCAGGAATCTTGCTTGCCTCCTGAGTCATTACTTCATACGGATCCACACCCCGTGCTCGGGCCTTGGCACACTCTTCAGTCCCAAGATTGTCACGGAACCAGCGGAGTGCAGCTCCAGTTGTGAACATGCTTGCCTCAATTACGAAAGCATCTGGGACCACGTGACGACTACACAGCACACGCTTCTTCGAATCAAGTCTAGGCGCATCTGAATACGCCAGTATGAAAGTCCCCGTTCCTGTGGTCGACTTGATGGCACCCTGTCGGACCACGCCGACACCAAGTGCGGCACACTGTTGATCTCCACCTCCCGCGACCACGGGTGTTCCCTTTTTGAGACCACATGACTTGGCTGCTTCAACGGTGAGTTCGCCCACCTTAGTGCCGGGTGGCACTGGGTCAGGAAGCTTGTCCCTAGGGATGCCGAAGGACCCCAGAAGCTTGTCAGACCAGTTCGCCTTCTTGATGTCAAAGAGCATTGTCCGGCTCGCATTGGAGTAGTCGGTAACGGCCAGACCAGTGAGCTTGAAGATAATGAAGTCGTGGACCAGCATGAACTTGTACGTCGACTCGAAGAAACGAGGCTCGGCCTGTTTCATCCAAAGGATCTTCGGGGCACTAAAGTATGGGTCAATGGTAAGTCCGGTGATTGAGTATATCTCATCGGGAGTGACCTGTATCCGAATCCATTCGCATTGCGGGATGGTCCTGCGGTCTTGCCAGACAATAGCACGCCTCAAAGGCATGCCTTTCTTGTCAATTGGGACTGTCGTTTCGCGCTGGTTTGTGACACTGATGCTGATGACGTCCTCCGGTTTCAGACTCTTCTCCTTCATGCACCTGGTCATGGTCCTGCACGCCGCGGCCCACCACGTCGCTGCGTCCTGCTCGACCCACGAGGGGTTAGGGAAAAAGCTGGTGAACTCCTCATACGCCCTTGATATGACCTGCCCATTCGTGTCAAAGATCATTGAGCGCACACCGGTCGTTCCGGCATCAATCGCTGCGACAAGCTGAGTCATGGAAGCTTCACTGTTCGTTCACGAAGTGGAGCCTATGATATGAACGCTTCGAGTTAGAGGTGTGAAATGCTGCTGTCTGATTGAGCCCAGCTTCACTCATCTATAGCTGGACTCGGACTCTATTACCTCGAGTAGATGCCTTCGACTGCCGATCAGGCTCATCTTCAAACGCCGGTTACGCTGGATCAGGCGCTCACGCTTGAGTGCCAGCTTACGGCTCTTACATTCCTCAACGTGGACCAAGTATAGCGGAGGATGCATTCTAAAATAGGCGGCCGAGTGTGACGTGCCGGACACATGCTCCTTGAACCGTCTAAGCAGGTCGTTCGTCTGGCCTGTGTAGTAAGTGCCGTCCTCGGTCTCGATTATGTAGACGAAGTACATTGCTCAGCCACAGGGCACCTTTGACGCAACCCGAAGATAAAGGCCTGTGCTACCAACGCGATAATAGGGATGAATCATGCTCGTCAACAAGCTTTTGAACCGGGTTGTCGGTCTTCTGAAGCTTGGTGGATCGTATGCACCCAATGAAGGAGCTCCTCCCGGTTTCCGCAATCCTGTTGGTCATCGTCATGATGAGCGGCGTCGATCTTTTCATCATTGGTGAACCATCGAGGCTCATCTCAGTCATACCAATCGTGCTTGTGCTTGTGATATGGCTCGTCGCCACCCTGAAGGTCAGGAGGTCTGAAGATGTACGCTGAGATTGTGACGCTGACTGTCATGGCTGGCTGCCTCCTGTGTATCATACACAGCTGGGTCTACAGGGGCAGATGGCAGACGGTGGCCTTCTTTGTGGGTGGTTTTGTCTTTGGCATCGTCAGAGAGAACATTGTTTCATTGTTGCCGGGCATGTACACCTACCCCAATCATCCATTCTACATCGGAAATGCTCCTATCATGATGGGATTCGGATGGTCCGCATCATTCTATGCGTGCTGGATGGTTGGCAACAGACTGCTCGAAGCTTTTGCACCGAGATGGAAGGACAACAAGTGGGTCGTGCCCCTTGTCGCGGCAATCGTGACCGCCACTCTTTCGTTGCCCGTAGAGGTAGCTGCAGGAGCTAGCCAGACTATGTGGTGGGTCTGGCCGCCTGAGGCCATCAGGGTACTGTTCGAAATGCCGGCCATCGTTCCATTTGGGTGGGCCGGGGCTGCTTTCCTGTTCATCTTCTTCTACAGGTGGACGGAAAGCAGGAAGGCTACGCCAAGGACAAATGCCGCGCTCTTCGTGGTCCTCACCCTACTAGTCATAGTGCTGCACCTAGTCTATGTATTCGTAGTAAGGGCCATCATTGTGCTGTTCATGGCCTAGATTCCTTGTCTGTTGCTCGACCACAGTCAGCAACTGAGGGAAACGGTCTGCCTAGTAGGTGATGACGACTTCCATGTCGTGGCTGGTCACGTCAGGCCGACCTTTGACGCCAATCACGCCTTTCATCATCCAAGTGTTGCGGGCGTTCTGGCTGCGGTAGGTCGGCGGCACGTTTGAAGGCAGGGAAACGCTGAATGGGATGCTTTCCCTGAAGCCGCTTGTAAGATGCCTTCCTCCTGCGACCGTGTTCTTGCTCTGGTGCAGCGTACTCTTTTGTTCGGCGGTCACAGGGACTGTCTGTTGTCCGACCTTTTTCTGTTCGGTGGCTTTGGTCCATTCGGTGACCCAGATCTCAATACGCATTTCAGTAGCGTCGAATTCCTCTGACGAGGAAACGTCGAGCTTGCCTTGGAGCGGCTCTCTGAGGCTGGACGTTCCCTTATCAAGCAGCACTGCGATGCTCGCATTCGGAGCTTTAAGTTTGCCAAGAAAACCCATAGACCTTCACCATGTCTTGCGTTGAACCGAGATAACGTGGAGTTACATGCCATATTGGGAGGAGCCTTCATTTATCATTTGTGACTGAATTCCCAGGTATGAGGATTTCGCGGTTAACTCAAGACCTCATCGACGTTTCATGACGGTGTTTTTCTCGTTTTGTCGTATCGCAAC
>PRDI01000093.1 GCA_003345595.1 Candidatus Thorarchaeota archaeon
CTTCTCCAAAGGTCTACTCTTCATGACGGCCGGTGTTGTGATACACCAGACAGAACTCAGGGACATTACAAAGATGGGCGGTCTGTCCAACAAGATGCCGATCACTGCGTTCACTGCTGCAATAGGGGCATTGAGCATAGCTGGAAGCCCTCCACTTTCGGGATTCGCTAGCGAATGGATGATGTTTCTCGGCGGCTTTCAAGCAGCTCTGCCAGGTAGTGCCGGTCTGGGGCGACCCGAGTTCGCATTCCTCGCACTGTTGGCCGTTTCAAGCACAATCATCAGTGCAGGATACATGCTGAGGTTTCTTTGGAAGGTCTTCCTGGGACCCACTCCGCAGGCCTTGGACGAAGTCACCGAGGGACCCAGGTCCATGACATACCCAATGATAGCGCTTGGTGTGCTGATTGTACTGTTCGGTGTCTTTCCGGGGCTTGCGCTGACAGTCATTACACCCATTGTCGAGGCCATCCCCAACATAATACCATGAGGTGACAACATGCTGCTTGGACTACCCTACTATCTCATTGTCGTCATCCCACTGGTTGGTTCTCTCGTTGTGCCGCTGGTCGGACGGTTCAACGAGAAGTTGCGGGACTGGACACCGGCGCTATTGATGGGTGTAACGATGGTCCTCTGCTGGTCACTGCTGCTGGACCTTGGGAGCCCTCAGGGCCCCACGAGTTGGGTGTGGATCGAAACCCTGAATCTGCGTTTCGAAGTGCTGCTGGATCCTCTCTCGGTCATCATGGCAGTCCTCTCCAGCACATTGTGTTTCCTAATCTACGTATACAGCACTGAGTACATGGCCCACGAGGATGACCGTGACAGGTTCTTCTTCCTGATGCTTGCGTTTGGAGGCGGAATGCTCACACTCGTCATCAGCAACAACCTGCTGATTGCTTTCATTGGATGGGAAATAATGGGCTTCTGTTCCTACGGCCTCATCGGGTTCTGGAACGATAGGAAGAACGCCCCTGAGAAGGAGCTGAATGGCAGCGAATCCAACAATCCTCTTCTTCAATTCGAGACTGAGGGTCAATACAACACTCATTGTGGAACCAAGGCATTCATTGTCACAAGAGTCGGCGACGCTTTCATGCTGGGTGGAATCCTTCTGCTGTTCGTGTTCACGGGTACCTTCTCCTTCTCCGAGATGGCGCAGAACGCCCAGAGTTGGTGGCAGATCATGGCATCTGTGGGAATGCTGGTCCCGACTTTCCTGTTGATCTTCATGGGGGCCATTGGCAAGTCGGGACAGGTTCCACTTGACGTGTGGCTCCCTGAAGCGATGGCTGGGCCCACTTCAGTTTCTGCTCTCATTCACGCAGCAACGATGGTCAAAGCTGGTGTCTACATAAGTGCGAGATTCCTTGTCACGATGGCCAGCGCGGCAAGCACGGATACAGGCGGGACTGGATGGGTGCCGCTGCAATTCACAGGACTCGAGTTGGCTGCGCAGTTTTTCGCCATCGTTGCAGTCATCGGAGCAATTACGGCGTTCTTGACTGCCACTATGGGAATGGTTTCGAACGAGCTCAAGCAAGTTCTTGCGTTCTCCACGTTGAGTCAACTGGGTTACATGATGCTGGCCATAGGGATGGGTGGGCTTCTTGTCGAGTACGAGCCTGCATACCTAAGCGGAATCCTGCATGTGGTGAGTCACGGTGCTTTCAAAGCATTGCTCTTCTTGGCCGCAGGTGGGGTCATCCATGCCCTGCATACGAAGTACATGAGCAAGATGGGCGGTCTCAAGAAGTACATGCCGAAAACGTTCGTCGTGATGTGGATCGGAGTGCTCGCGTTATCAGGCATACCTCCATTCTCGGGCTTCTGGTCAAAAGACTCCATCATCGAGTATTCGTATGAGCTGGCAATGCATCAGACGCTAGGGGTCTTTCTCTTTGCTCTGGCGGTTCTCGCTGCAGCATGCACAATCTTCTACAGCTTGAGGCTCATGGGTATGACCTTCTATGGTCCCTACGGTGGCCAACACGCAGCTGAAGAAAATGAGCCTGCTGAGACTTTGACCGAAGAACAGTCCAAGCCCGCTCATCATGAGGAGCATGAACACGAACGTCCGCATGACCCAGGTCCTGCGATGATGGTGCCTCTTTACATCTTGGCAGCCTTCACAGTCATTGCATTCGCAGTGTTCCCGCTCATCGAAGCAGTAATTCTGAGCGAGGGTGGGTTGAGTTTCGCGCTGTGGGCCGAAATCCTTACGGAGATGGTCGTGGTCAAGGTCACACTTCCCGGCGTTATTCCATTCGTATTCACTCTGGGCGCTCTCGCCCTTGGCGGGATTCCCGGGTATTTACTCTACATCAAGAGGGCAGATCAGTCAAGGACTGCAATCCCTGAAAACGGAGTCCGGAGGCGCTTGTACAACTTCCTCAGGCACCGGTGGTACATCAACGAGTTCTACTACTGGATTGTTCGTAAGTTCATGAACTCTACAGAGTGGTGGCGGGTACGGGTGGACAATCGCATTATCGATGGGATCGATTTCGGCTCCGCCCAGGCAGCTCTGTCGATGTCTACCCACGTGAGATGGTTTGATGACCATGTCATCGACGGTTTCGCTGAGGAAGTGTCAACTGCGAGTGTAGCCGTATCTGAGTCAAGCCAAGCGATTCAGACAGGTCGGGTCAATGACTATGTAGCTGTCATCATCTTTGGAATAGGGATCTTGGCTATACTGACATTGGTCAGTTTGGGGGTGATATGAATGCAGTTCCCTATTGCACAACAGCTCATTGAGGGTCTTCCGCTTGGCATCTTGCCTCTGATGCTTGCTATTGTGCTCGGCTCTTCCGTGGTAGTGTACGTCCTTGGAAAACGAGCTGCGCGAGCAGCGACCATCTTGGTCACAGCTATTGAGCTAGGCCTCTCGATAATACTGGCACTAGCCATTGACCCAAGTATTCAGATCTCGGATCCCAATGCCGGGATGACATGTATGTGGCAGTTCACGATGGGAAGAATTACCGTCGACGAAACCGAAACCGTTCTGCAGATCCTACTCGGAGTTGATGGCATCTCAATCGTGATGGTTGTCCTGTCCAACCTTGTTGTGTTCATTGCCGCACTGTGCTCAAATCACATTCACAAGTCAGAAGGTCTATACTATGCGGTCCTGCTACTACTTCAGGCTGGACTCATCGGTGTCTTCGTTTCGGTAGATCTCATCGGCTTCTTCGTATTCTGGGAGTCTGTCTTGATTCCCATGTTTTTCATCATTGGTCGGTGGGGCGAAGAAGGATGCCAGCATGCAGCGGTCAAGTTCCTCATTTACACCCAACTGGGGTCCGCAATCTTGTTGATTGGCATCTTCATACTGTATTTTGCCGCTATGCCACACACATTCAACATGCTGGCTCTGCGGAGTGCTGGACTGCCCGTCAATGTTCAAATCGCTTTTGCTCTGACAGTCTTCGTGGGTGCAGGTGTCAAGCTACCCGTGTGGCCGTTGCACAACTGGCTCCCGTGGGCTCACGTCAAGGCACCCACGCCCGGGTCTGTCATCTTAGCAGGTATTCTCCTGAAGATGGGCGGCTACGGTTTCTTGCGGCTGGGTGTGTGGATGATTCCCGAAGGGTTTGCTCGAATTAGTATCCCGTTAGCTGCTCTCGCGGTCTTCACATGTATCTACGCTGCGCTGACTGCAATGGCTCAGACAGACCTCAAGAGCATGGTGGCCTATACATCGATCAATCACATGGCTTGGGTTCTGCTGGCCGTCGCAGTTGGGACAAGCGTTGCGCTGCAGGGAGCAGTCTTCATGATGTTCTCGCACGGCGTGATAATATCTGTCATGTTCATTGTTGCGGGTCAGCTGAAGTACTCAGCGGGATCTAGAGAGATTCCGATGGTGCGAGGGCTCATGGCCGGTGCCCCTAGATTGTCATCAGTGCTCATACTGGCATCTCTGGCAACGTTTGGTCTTCCGGGTTTCAGCGGTTTCATTGCTGAGGTACTGATACTCTTTGGCTCGGTCAGAGTCTACATCTGGACTGCATTCATCACATTTGGTGTCTTCATAACTGTTGGCTATCTCCTATGGACACTCAACAGAATCGTGTTCAGTGACCCTGACCCCGAAAAGAAGGTAAGTGAAGCACCATGGAGCGATCTTGTGGCTCCAATCCTGATGCTTGTGCCCGTGGTATTGCTGGGCCTCTTGCCTGATCTGGTTCTCCGCCTTGTGACGCCGGTTGCCCTGTTCATAGTGGGAGGTGGTCCGTGAGGATGTTGCAGTTGGCTCCTTTCGCCGAATTCATCAGAATGCTCTTCAAGCCGCTTACAGACCTGCTCTTGCAGTATGTCCCTCTGGAGTGGGTCGGGTCTCTCCCTGCGCTCACTCTTGTCGTTTTCTCGATCCTCGCGCTGATCATTGGGATGCGCTACAATCCGTTGCTGATCAGCTTTGTAGGGGTGATCCTTGCAACGGTCGAGATGACAGTCATCGACCCTACATCATCCTTCGGCGGTCTGTTCGTGAGAAACGCGTTCTCGGACTTCTTCATCTACATAATTCTCATAGTTGGTTTTCTCGTGCTGATGTCTTCCACGCTCTGGGGCGGTGAACGTGGAACGTACAACTTTCTTCTACTGGTATCCTTCGCTGGTGCCATATGGGTCGTCATGGCGACCGACCTTGTTGCGCTGTTCATCTCTTGGGAAGTGATGTCCACTCCAACGTATGTACTTGCAGCGCTCGGTCCCAACCGCGGCGCTGTGGATGGTGCGACAAAGTACTTCGTCATGGGACTACTTGCTACCATGTTAATGATATTCGGCATTGCATTGGTCTATGGTGTGACTGGCGAAACCAATCTCTCTGCGGTGGCGATGGTTGTTCAGTCTGTCTGGGTTTCTGGGCCCAGTGCGTCGCCTGCAGCATACACTCTCATGCTAGCAATGATCCTGTTCGTATTCTCCTTTGGCTTCAAGGTTGGCATATTTCCCGGATGGATGTGGGTTCCTGACACCTACTCAACGGCCGATGGGAGCGTCACAGCCTATCTGGCCGGTGCCACAAAGAAGGCAGGAGTCAGTGCACTCATACGGATCCTCATGGTTGCATTCATAGTGGCTAGGCTGGAGTGGGGTTTCCTGATTGCCATAGTTTCAGCCCTGACCATGCTGATAGGAAACGTGCTGGCGCTAGCTCAGCGGAACATAATGCGTATGTTGGCTTACTCAAGCATAGCCATGATGGGGTATCTGCTGATGGGGATTGCCGCAGGTACACAGTTCGGCGCGGCTGCAGCGATGTTTCACGCATTCACTCATGCTCTCATGAAGAGTGCAGCATTCATCCTGATATGGGCAATTTCAATCCGAATGGCCAAGGAGATCACGTACGACGACCTAGCAGGACTGAGTCAGCGGGCACCGTTTGCTTCGGCGATGTTGGGCTTACTCATCACGGCACTGATGGCCGTGCCTTTTCCTCCAACTGTGACATTCTGGTCTAAGCTGTTCCTCTTTCAGAGCGCATGGGACGTCGGACTGTGGTGGCTTGTCCTGTTCGGACTTATGAACACGGTTCTGTCATGGGGGTACTATTACAGAGTCTTGAAGTACTGCTATTGGGTTGAACCGAAGGATACCACGAAGCTGGTTCTACCGAGGGTTCCCATGCTTGCTGTAGCACTCTGTGTGGCAGCTATAATGTTGCTCTTCTTCAACACGGATGTCATATTCCAGTACGCATTCGAGGCAGCTACGGGAATCATCCCCTGAACTCCATACATGCCGCGGGGCAGTA
>PRDI01000094.1 GCA_003345595.1 Candidatus Thorarchaeota archaeon
CATGGCATTCACCTCTTCTTGGAGAATGGCTGCCCCCATCGGTTCAGGAACGCAATCTCTTCAGGAGTCTGCCTCGGTGGCCCTTGTGTCCTTTCGAACTTTGGGTAACCCAAGGTCAGACATAGAATCGGAACCCAGTGAGGGTCGGGGATGCCTAGTTTCTCGCACACTGCTCTGACATCATCGAAGTGGTCTAGCTGCACCGATGAAACGCAACTTCCGAGTCCAAGTGATGTGGCCGCCAGAGCCATATTCTGCATCATCATTCCTCCGGCAACTACCGCGTGTCTAGGTGATGACCACCCAAAGACACCTCCTGTTCCTCTGAGTGTGGCCTGAGAGTTGCCTACGTGAGTCTGGTCGACAGCAAGGACCAGAAGGACAGGCGCACCATTGGTTTCGGGTCTCCCCTTGATGTATTCGAATCTCTGACCTGTCACAAGTATGTCTATTGTTCTCTCAAGGCTGACCTTCGATTCGATGTAGCTGAGACGACGCTCCAGTTCTTGACGAGGAGTTGCTCGGCCAAAGAGCTGAACGGTCCTGTCCACTGCGATCTGACCAATGAATTCTTGAATCTTCTTGTCCCGGACCACGATGACTCTCCAGGGCTGTTGATTCTCAGCACTCGGGGCATAGCCGCCCGCCTCGATCACTCTGTAGATGAGTTCGTCGGACACATCCTTCGAAGTATCATAATCCCTGATGGCACGTCGAGATTTGATGATGGTGATAGTTTCGTTGTCTTCCAAGAAGGTCTTGCTCCATGGACTCGTGCACGTCTGGCGGGCGAACTCCTTTCTTAAGTAAGTACCTTCTGGAATGATCCGTGCAATCCACTCGCAGACTCTACCAGTCCTTGGTGCTGATGCGTCCTATTCGAATTCGTAGCGACCTGTCTTGGGCAGGCCGGCGATACTCCGCTCGAGTTCATCTCTCTGTTTGTAGTACTCGGCTATCGAGATAGTTCCCTTGTCGCGGTCCTGCTTCGCTTTGTTCAGCTTGTACTCAAGTTCCGTCTTCTCCATGGAAGCTAAGCTCAGCGACGTCACTATTCTGACCCTGGCGCCTGCTCTCTCACTAACTCCTCTGAGCAACGGGGTCCAGCAGACCTCTTGAACGTGAGCCGCAAATTCGAAACCCCTTTCGAGGACCCTTTCCCATGTTGGACTTGACTTGATTACAATTTCCTTGCCGCTCTGTTCAACCTCGAAACCCATGGCTCTCAAGGTTTCAGCGGAAGTGTGAGCTGCAGCCTCGGCACCCTTGGCCTCAGCCCTTACCGCAGCCCCCTGTCCAATCTGCCGGAAGATGCTAGAATGGCGGTCAGACCATGACCGGTCGCCAAGAGATCCGCTCGCCGATGACAAGAGCCGCTCTATGAAGGTGGTGAAGGTCTTTCTCACGGTTCCGGGTTCGCTCATCCAGCTCACCATCTTGCTTCGGGTAGCTGGGTATGGTCTATGAACAGCTGTCTTAAGGCCTTGTCAGTAGCTTCGTTATCTCCGCAATCCTTCTTCCGAAGTCCCTAGCTATCTTGCGCTCTACTTGGTCAACGGGACGCATACTTTCGGCTCCCGCCACAGCAGTGGGACCATATGGGGTTCCGCCTGATTGGGTCGTGTCGACTTCTGGCGAAACATACCCTGCCGGCACAATGATCATTCCATGGTGCATCAGTGGAATCATCATAGTAATGAGAGTTGTTTCCTGGCCTCCGTGCATCGAGCTTGAGCCCGAGAACACTCCACCGACCTTATTGACCAGCTTGCCTTTAGCCCAGAGTGGACCAGTCTGATCGATGAAGTTCTTCATCTGGGCTGCCATGTTGCCGTATCTTGTCGGACTGCCAAATACAATGGCGTCATAGTCCGCAAGTTCAGCCACCTCGGCGACAGGTACGTCCTTCTGAAGTTCCACGCCGGCTTTCAGTCTTGGCCTTGATTCTACTATAGAGGTTGGCACTAGTTCGGGAACCCGCTTTATCTTGACATCCGCCCCAACTTCCTTCGCACCTGCGGCTATCTCCTTTGCTAACTCGTACATGTGACCGAAGGTGCTGTAGTACACGATTAGCATTCTCATGACTTTAACGATTGTGAACCAACCGTATAAGCATTACGATTCTGACCTGAACGCTTGTGTTCTGAAGGCATCTCATAGTGCACTTGAGTTCGCCGGCGCACGAACTGAACGGTCGGTTGCCCTTCTCACCATCTTGATTGCCTGATTCTCACACACCGAGACGCACAGGCCACATCCAACGCATCTCTCGGGTTCATGCTTCATTGCTCCGTTCAAGACCGTTCTGGCCTTGAAGTGACATCGAGGGACGCATCTGCCGCAATCATTGCACTTCTCCCGATCGTGCTCCACTGTGAAGTTGCTTGCAAGGGCAGTATTGCCCAGTCCATACTGTATCGCACTTCTAAGCATGACGCAGCAGCACGGGCAGCAGTTGCAGATCACATAGAAGTAGTCAGATGATGGAGCGGTTATTAGCTGATGAACGAGGCCAGCTCTGTCAGCACGAAGCACCAAATCCTCGATGTCATTAACTGTGGCTGATTTGACAGGCATTCTGGTTGAAAGCTCGGCGAGACTCTGGGCAGTCCCAGTGTGGATGCAGGTCCACACATCATTGTCACAGTTCTTGTGGGCACTTCTACAATAACAATACCCAATGGCTAGGGCGGGCACTCTCCTTATGATGCTGAGAATCTCCTCAGTGGGCGACACAGTCGGGACTGCAGTGAGGCTCACGTTAAGTGGTATGACTCGACTCCCATAGACCCGAGTGACTAGGCTCATCATATCCTCGAAGTAGTTGAGTCGGGTGTGGCGGTCAAGAAAACGGATCGTATCGAGGATTGGCACTTCAAGAAGGCCAAAAAGCGACGAGAACACCTTGCCTATGGGAGGGTAACGAAGGAGGAATCGGATGCGCATAGTGACGATGCGTGGAAGTGCCATCAGTTCTCACATCATATCTAACGAAGCATCTTAGCTGCCAGATAGGGAACAACTGCTTCATCACTGGGAAGCAGAAAAAGGAAGTGTGCCGCGCCAAGCACGACGTTCGGCGTGGCATATTGACTGTCTAGATGATCGGAGCATCTCTGCCCTCGTATTTCACGCGGAATCCCGTGTCTAGACTCTTGCTTTCTTTCAAGATTGCACTACTGGCAACCACGCGTTGCACTTGGTTGGTGCCCTCGTAGATCTGTAGGAGCTTTGCATCCCGCAGGAGCTTCTCTGCAGGCCACTCATTGAGGTAGCCGTAGCCGCCCATGATCTGTACCGCATCGGTAGCATTCTGCATGGCCGCATCTGATGCAAAGAACTTGGCAAACGCGGAATCCTTTGAGTTGTCTTTTCCTTGGTCAGCAAGCCAAGCGGCATAGCGTGTTAGTTGTCTGGCCGCGGCTACCCTTGCGCCCATATCTGCGAGAGTGAAGCCGATTCCCTGGAACTCTCCAATTGGATGTCCAAACTGGTGACGTACACTAGCAAACCTGGCGGCTTCGTCAAGTGCTCTCTGGGCAACGCCCGTCGCAATGGCCGCAATCCCAGCTCGCGTCTTGTCGAGAGTCTTCATCGCTATCTTGAATCCGTCACCTTCCTTTCCCACGAGGCAGTCAGCTGGGACTCTCACATCCTGAAAGATGACTTCACTCTGAACCGAGTTGCGCTGTCCCACCTTGTTTTCTATGTGACCCATGGAAACCCCTTTGCTCTTCGGCACCATGAAGACAGAGATGCCCTTGTGCTTGAGCTCAGGCTGAGTTGTAGCGAACACTGTGAATAGAGATGCCACTGGCGCACTTGTGATGAAACACTTCACACCGTTGATGATGTACTCGTCTCGGTCTCGCACTGCCTTAGTGGCAACTGATGCAGCATCTGACCCTGCTGTCCTCTCTGTAAGACAGAAAGCACCGAGCTTCCCCTCTTTCCCTGTTATGAGAGGCTTGACATAGGTCTTGAGCTGGTCAATCGTAGCCCCAATCACCAGAGGCGCAAAGGCTAGGTTGTTACACATGATAGATGTGGCCATTCCTGCGCAACCGTACCCTGTAGCTTCGGACACGAAGGTTTCTGCCAAGAGCGACATGCCCGGCCCGCCAGCCTCTACTGGAATGTGTAGATTCATGAGACCCGCTTCGTAAGCCTTCTGCACTATGTCCTTCGGAAACTCGTCATGCTTCTCGAGCTCCTGTGCGCGCGGAGTAATGTACTGCCGCGTGAACTCTCTGGCTCGTTCTGCAAGCTTCTGTTCTTTTTCAGTCAGCGAGAAGTCCATTGTTTGTCGACCTGTTGCTGGCGGTTTCGAAGTCCCCTTTTAAAGTATAAGACCAGCTCCCTTAAATCCTCCAAAACTCTGGCGGGCATTAGCGTATCAATTGTGGAGCTGCCGAGATGCCGCTGAAAAAGACGTTCATAGTGAGCGGTGCTCAGACAAAGTTCGGAGCACTTGAAGGAGTCACTTTCCGGGAGATGCTTGCTGAGGCTGTTGACAAGGCCACGATTCAAGCAGGCGTACCCAAGAAGGAGATCCAAGCCGTTTTCTTGGGGACGTTCAATCCGGAAATGCTGATACATCAAGGGCATACAGCACCGTTGCTCCTTGACTATGCAGGTTTGAGAGGACTGCCCGCGACGCGACATGAAGCTGCGTGTGCGTCTGGTGCCGTGGCTCTGCGTGCAGGAATAATGGCCATTGAGTCCGGGCTTTATGATACTGTTCTGGTTGGAGGAGTCGAGAAGATGACTTCTGTATCGACGAACAAAGTCACCGAAGCTCTCGCTGCAGCGGCAGACGACGAGTTCGAGTCCGGTGTGGGTCTGACATTTCCCGGTGTTTTTGCATTGGCTGCAGTAGCTCACATGAACAGATATGGAACAACCCAAGAGGACATGGCTCTTGTTGCTGTAAAGGCACACAAGAACGCCGCGTCTAATCCGTTGGCACAGTTCCAAAAGGAGATTACTCTCGAGAAAGCGATGACCCCCAAGTTCGTTGCTTGGCCCCTGAAGCTATTCGACTGTTCTCCCATTTCTGATGGCGCCGCTGCGCTCGTACTCTCATCCGACAAGAAGGCGAAGCAGTACACTGACACGCCTGTGAAGATAGTTGGGTCCGGTCAGGCCTCAGCATCGATGAACCTCTCCGGTCGTTCGGACCTGACGTCGTTCGAGGCTTCCGTCGCAGCAAGCAGGTCTGCTTACAAGATGGCCAATCTCACGCCCAAGGACATTGATTTCGCTGTTGTGCATGACTGTTTCACCATCGCAGAAATAATCGCAACAGAGGACATTGGGTTCTTCAAGCCAGGGGAGGGCGCAAAGGCAGTCCGGGAGGGAATAACCGCGAAAGACGGCGCCAAGCCCATCAATCCTACTGGAGGTCTGAAGGCTGTGGGTCACCCTGTCGGAGCCACAGGAGTAAAGCAGGCTGTCGAGGTCTACAAGGAGCTGATAGGGGCTGCCGGCGCGAACCAGGTGCCAAAACACAATATCGGTCTGATGCACAACTTTGGTGGGACTGGAGCCACCTGTGTTGTCAATATCATGAGGAGGGCTGATGCATGAGCGAGCGACCTACAGTTGAGGCCTACAAGAAGAACATTCAGGAGGGAAAGTTCAGAGCCCTCAAGTGTAGCAGCTGCGGGGCGGTAATAACCCCTCCATTGGGTACATGCTACAATTGTGGTGGCAACAAGATGGAATGGACTAACGTCAGCGGAAAGGGAAAGCTCGTGTCGTTCACGGTGATCCACGTTGCTCCAGATGAGTTTGCCCCTGAGGTTCCCTACATCGTTGCCATAGTGGAGCTCGCTGAGAAGAGTCGGGTCACAGCTAGACTCGCCGGTTTCGATCCATTGAAGCCGGAAGCCATCAAGATCGGCATTCCGCTGGTGCTTGGCTACGAGAAAGGCAAGTCTGGGAAGAACTACCTATCTTTCAGACCCGCCTAAACGACTGCTAGAACGGTATGTCCCCTGAGGAGTCCTAGTGTTCAGTCATGTTCTGCCGCTGTAGACGAGGGTTGCCTCCATTAGATTGCGAAGACAACACATGAGAAACCGAAGGCGTTGGTGGATGCACCACACATCAAGGGGGCGAAATCTCCTGGGGCGGTCTGTTGGCCTTGAGATTCGACCAGTCAACCCTGACCATCAGATACAGGATAACCACAACGGCGAGGACAGTCAATACCTCGGCTGACTTGGAGACCCAGCTCGTTGGATTGATAGCATCTATCAGTTGCTGAATGAAGCCGAGGCCCGTCCTTCCAGCCCATGCAACCCCTGTGAGAAACATGCTTTTTCCAAGGAGCTGAAGGAGGAACACTTTCCACCATGGGTATCTAACAACCCCAAGTGGGACTATGAGCTCATCGTCAGGCAGAGGGGTCACAGCAAGAAACCACAAGACCAACGGTGTCAGGCGTGGATGTTTCTCGATGAGTGACAGGAACCCACCTCTCCGACTCTCATCGATAAAATGGCCTCCAGCCCGGCCAATTGCATACCCGGTCATCTCTCCAAGGGTCGCTCCTATTCCCGAGGCGATACCTACAACGAACGGATTGAACATGAACTCATGAGTGATAGTGTCGGTCAAGCCTCCTAGCATGAATGGGACGGCAATGTACGGAAAGGGGATCAGAATCGTGGCATTGCCAATGAAGGAGATAAGGAACGAACCGGGGTAGCCCATGACTACCGACACCTGTTCCAACCATGCGTAGAGAAAGGTGATCGGACCTGAGAGTCCTGTGTAAAGGCTGACAACCACCCAGTACGTGAGGAGAAGAGCTACCGAGATGACGAACAGCATATCCAATCTGCGCATTATGCTCTGGCCCGCAGAGCGCAATCTCTTTCAGTCATGATATGAACGTTCCCGCTGCAGCTAGGGACAATCACTTCGCGTGACCGTGACTCGGAATGCAGTCGCTTGTGAGAGGCATAGAGAAATGAGATACTCCTTCCGTTATGGAGCAGGTCGTATTGATATCGACGCAGATGCTTTCAATAGTGTGTTTGAGATATTGCCGAGGTCTGCGGCTGACCAATCTGACGTCTGGGGTACTATCCTGAATGCGCTTGAGCATCCTATTGGGACGGATCCTCTTGCCAATTCCGTTTCTGACTCTTCGACAATCACGGTCGTCGTTGACAGGCCCACAGCAGCATTCCCTGCGCGTGATGTCCTCGCCCCCGTCCTCTCAAGCCTGCAAGCACAAGCTCTAGATCCGGGCAATATCACAGTGCTGCTCACATCTCAGTATGATTTGACCTGCACAAAGGATGAAGTCAACAGGCTTCTGGACGATCCGGTTTCGCAAGGATATCACTTATTGTTGCATGACCCGGCTGATGCGAGTAGGCTGCGGGAGGTTGGCAAGACACCGACGTCTCGAACGCCGCTGGAAGTGAACAAGAGCTTTCTAGACGCCGACTTCAAGATGGCCCTGAGCAGCATTAGGCCTGATCCATTCGCTAGTGCAACTGGTGGCGGGATGTCAATACTGCCTGGATTATGCAGTCTAAGAGGTATGGTTCATCATATGCGAATGCGGGCTATGACCAAGAACCCTCCTCTCGCGGTGGACAGCCCTGCAAGTGTCGACATGAGCGAAGCGGCGCTTCTTGCCGGTCTCGACTTCGTCTTGAACACTGTCCCGGACTGGAGGGGTTCCCTTGCCGATGTTGTTGGTGGTAATCCAAAAGCGGCTTGGTCACGAGGTGTTGAGTCTTCAATGGCCTTGTCCTCCGCCACCATTCCAGGCAAGTTCGATCTGGTTGTCGTGAGTGCAGGTGGGTTTCCGTCCGACCTGACGCTGTATGGTGCTATTGACAGTCTCTATGCGGCACGAATAGCTTGTAGAAGAAACGGGGCAATACTTCTGGTTGCTGAGTGTAGTCAAGGTCTTGGTCCCAGCGGTTTTGCAGATTGTGTCACCAGCGCAAAATCCGAGAAAGAGGTGGCATCTCTGATAGAGGACAGTTTCAGAACCGGCATGGAGAAAGCAAGACTCTTCTGGAGCGTCAATGAGTCAACGAATCTCATCCTGTGGTCGGAACTGCCGAATTCTCTCGTGGCCAACAAGCTTCATTGCACTGGTGTGCAGGACTCTCAAGAGGCCACTGATGCGGCGCGAGCCATCCTGGGGACCGGTCCAAAGGCGGCACTCGTTCCAGACGGCCGGGCGATAGTCTTGTCAGACGTCTAGTGCTTTGCTGCGGTCTGCTTCTTCTTCGGTGCAGCGGCCTTTGCTGGCTTCTCGTCGAACAGTGCGTCTACGGCCGATAGTGCGCCACTCTTTTCCTTCTCGGTGAACTGCTCTAGTTTGCCCGCTTTAGCTATCTTGACGGTCACGAGGGCATCGTCATCCCTTGGCTCCATCACCCAAGAGATCTCGAGACCAGGTTTCTCGGACACAAACTGCTTCAACAGCTCAAGCCATGCCTTCTTGACATCGTCAATCTTGACGTACAGAAACTCCATGAGTGGAATGCTGACTTCTACGCAAAGGACCCCTGCGGACTTTATGTAGTAGTTCTCCACGTTCCAGTGCAATTCTGAGGACTCCTGATGGCCTGTGCCCGGCCGTACGTATGACTGATAAGTCTTGTTCAGTTTGCAAAAGACTACAGAGCCGGCTAGTCCTTGTCTCTCTCCTTTTCGTCTTTCGACAGGAGGTGCTCCACATCCTCTATGAACTTGTCAGCATCGTCAGCCGCAGGCTTCTTTTTTCCACGAGCCCGCTTCGCCTTGGGTTCGGCTTCTGTTGACAGCAGACGTTCGATGTCTGCGACGAACTGTTCCTCGGGCTTGGGCTTCTCAGCAGCTGCCGCAATCTCGGCCTCGGGTTGTTTTGGTTGCTCAACAGAAGCAGGCTCCTCACTCGGAGTGATGCCTTCCACATATCGACTCAAGTCCGCCTCTGGATGAGGCGCCTCACGAATCTCTTCTTCGACTCTTTCCGGAGCATGCCCTTCGATGACAGACTCGTCCTCTGTGGTTGCCGGCTCGTACTCTTCTTCTGTGAAGGCCTCGATTTCTGGAGCTTTCTCTCCGGAGATGACCGACTCTTCCCACTGCAGTGGCTCAGGCGTTGGCTTCTCGCCTTCTCTACCCTTCTCAGAAACCGATTCCTTGATTTCCTCGCTTGGGGCCGCTTCGTGACCCATTATGGGCTCAGGGGGGACTTCCTCCGTTTCAGTTTCGTTTCCAGGAAGGGCCATTCCTTGTCTCTGAAGTATGGTCTGGATGTTGATCGGAACAATGTAGCCCTTCTCCGCCATCATCAGAAGGCGATCCAATGCCTCGGCATCGGTCTTGCCAAACTGCTTGGCGACTTCATCGATAACGTCGCGTATGAAGAACTCGCCCTTTTCGTTGAGCTTCGTGCTGAGAAGGTTGAGTATCTTCTTTGAAGTACCATCCATTCTCTTCATGGTAGAAATCCTATGAGGTAGGACCCATCTGTAGTTGAACGCTGCGTTGAGATTGGACACGATCCACTCTGGGTCGAAGCAGTCGGTTTCGCCCTTCCAGTTCTTGAGGTGATCTTCGTACTTGCTCTCGAACACCTCAATGAAGTATTGCAGCCTCTCTTTGAGTAGCTGAGTCAGTTCGCCCTCTAGGATGAGGATACCGATTACATACTTGCCGCTGTAGCTGTTCAGTTTCAGTCCGTGGTAGTGGATTTCCTCGAGGGTCCCTTGGACTCCGTCACCCTTTAGCTCTCCGTATACGCTAGTGATTGCAGCGATGAAGCCACTGATCAGGTCGGCCTGAATCCTTGCTTCTGCGAACGGATGATAGAAGACGCAGGTTCCACGACCGACATATACTGCGATGAAGTGCTTCAATGAGCCGAGGTCCTTGAAGGCCTGAAGCTGCTGCTCCATCGATAGTTTCGCTGCTCTTACCTTTGGCTTGTGGCTCTTGTTGTAGGCGGTTGTGGCCACGGCCGCGACTATTACGGTGCCTAGCATCATGAGGCCCGGGGTGCTTGTCAGGAACAACAATAACTGAGCGAACAACGTGGGCGTGACTTCGAACCGTCTTGTTGAACTGGTGCTCCACCTGTTCAATGCTCCGGCATAGTTCGCCTCCACGTCAAGGTAGTCCACGCCAAGGGGAATTGGAAAGGCCCAGCTGGCCTCTCCTTCAGCGTTTGTAGGATACGAGTCTTCCGATAGCATCCTCGTTCCGTTCTCATACTCGATTGTCACTCTGAAGATGATATACGCTCCCGGAACTGGTGTGTCGGTGTCGTTC
>PRDI01000095.1 GCA_003345595.1 Candidatus Thorarchaeota archaeon
GTGCTCAATGTCATGCACAAGACCGAAGAGGAGGTCGCTGAGGAGATTATGGCAAGTCCTCATACCCAACACTTGACTTTCAAGACCGGGCTGCCAGATCATCTATCTGTACTCTTCGGATTGAGGGTTTGCAGGAATCTCAGACACCTCACCATAGAAGATGATAAGCGCGATGAAATGGATTTGGCTTTTCTTGAACATTGCCCCAAACTAGAACGTCTTGAAATACACAAGTTCGACGGCAAGAAGATCGACCTCACACCTGTTGGAGAGTTCCAGAGTGGCATCAGGGTGATTGACATCTACTACTGCAAGAACGTAGGAACAATAGACTTGTCGCCGCTGCGCAAGACACGCGACCTTGAGTCACTGCATGTCACCCTTACGAAACTCTCGAGCCTAGACCTCTCTCCCTTGACCGGGCTAAGGAAACTAAGAGAACTGAATGTGCATACTGACCACCTGTCGAGCATAGACCTCTCGCCCGTGGCTGAGTCTGCGCTGACAAAGCTGAAACTAGCCCAGAACAACCTGAGAGATGTGGATCTGTCTCCGCTAGCCGGCCTGAAGGAACTGTGTGAGCTTGGGCTAGGCAACAATGAACTGCAAAGAATAGATCTCACTCCCCTGACAGGATCTGCCCTGGCAATCCTGCACCTGTTCGGCAATAAGCTGACAGGGGTAGACCTGTCGCCCATCGGCGAGTGTCCCCTTGAGGAGGTTCTGTTGAATACCAACAGAATCGTCCACATAGACCTAGGACCATTGTCAGGATGCACAACCCTCAGGAGGCTGGAACTTGCGGGGAATCAGCTGACCGATGTGGACTTGGCGCCCTTGGGGTCCTGCTCTGCGCTTTCGGAACTCAGCCTATCGTACTCCTCACCATCAACATCATTACGCAGCACCCTCGAAAACATAGACCTAGGTCCCCTTAGGTCCTGCAGAGAACTCAAGGTGCTTAAAGTATCAGGTCACGCTATCAAGACCGTGGATCTTTCTCCGCTCGCGGCATGCGCCAGTTTGGAAACGCTCAAGCTCGACTGCAACCGACTGTGCTCAGTGAATCTCTTTCCGCTGTCCGCTTGTAGGAAGTTGAATACGCACTGTCTATCCGGGAATAGAATCAGGACAATAAACCTTGAGCCGCTCAAAGACCATCCCGAGATTCAGGACATAGAGTTACAGGTCAACAAGCTCAGATTCTTGGACCTTACACCACTCGCCAACTGCGCCTGCCTAAAGAAGGTCGATATGTGGGACAACCCTATTGCCGACTTGGTCGTCCCTGATTTCTCTCATCGTGCGAAACCCGTGTTGCTTGCGCTGCCAGCTGAGCTGCTCGAATCTGACAAGGCGTGTCTGGGGGCGAACTCAGAGGCGGTATATGGTTCTCACCTTTAGAAGCATGACACTGCTTGGCATGACGTTATAGGTTGGCATCAAGACGCAGGTCTATGCAGGCAGCCAGCCTAGCTGAGTGGGGGTGCGTCCAGCACGAGAAGTGCTCGCCTGAGGTTTCAGTCACTCCCGGCCAGACCAGACCGTGGCTACTGTTCACAGTTCATAACATCCGACTCTTCGGCAACAACAAACTGAACGCCGGCCCAGTAGGAAAGGAGTACGGGCGACGAAACACCACTAAGCTGGGAATCAACCTATGCCGAACCTCGAAGGGGCAGCGCGTGTTGTGCGTTCGAGAAACAAGGTCGTTTTCCCGAGAAACAAATGAGAATGGAGCCGGCTAGGGGAATTGCACCCCTGTGGAAAGGATCTGCAGTCCTTCGCGTAAGCTACTCCGCCAAACCGGCTTCGAGAGTAGCCTCACAGTTTCATGATATTAAGCATTATGGCAAGTATTGCTCACAACAGAACCTCACCGTGAGCAAACTCCTTCCAGAAAACATTGGAAGCAGTCAGACTTATCTGATTACAGCCAACGGGAAATCGTGGGACTACACATGAGAATCAAGGCCGTGCTTCGGGACGACAAGATACTTCACATGCCTCCTGGCTCCGCGGAGAGAATCCGAGCAACTGCAGAGAAGAACTATGATCGACTTGTGAATCTAGGTAGTCTGCTCAAGGTAATGGGTCTCGGTGACGAAGACAGGATCAAGATGCTGCAGTCCTTCTCAGGTGAAAGAATTCATATCTGGTTGGCCAAGGAGTCAGATCAGCATCTGGTGTGCTTCAGCAAGAACGTAACGCTGCAAGAAGAGGACTTCGTGGGTTATCAGTGGCAGTAGGCAATCCCAGGCCTGCCAATGGAAGCCTACTTGCTCTTGGCCCGAGTGTTGCGTTCTGCATAGACCAACCTTGTTGCGGCCTGGAGATTCGCAGGTAACGCTGTCCGATGTTTCTTGAATTCGCCTTCGACATACTCCAGCTCGCCGGCAATTCTCATCACCTCTTCGTCGAGCTCCCAGATGTGATCCCCAGCCCTAAGCGAATCTTTCCCGACATGCATCTCCATCCTCCGGATCACTTCGAACTGCTCGATGAGGTTCGAGGCGAGCCTCGCCAGATTCCTGCGGTCGAAATCAGTCTCCTCGGTCATTTCCCTTATGATGTCCTCGATGCTCTCGAGGACATGCTGAATAGCACTGTATGCCTCATACTCGTTTGGGTATCTGTCTGCATGGGTCTTGGCAATCCTATACGCTTCATCCGGCCGGTCTTCTTCCACAAGCATTCTGCAAAGGTCATCGGCGATCGAATGACTCGCTGGCCTCCTCTCGAGGAGCCCTCTGTACAGTGATTCTGCCTCCTCTGTGCGCAGGGAATTGTCAAGAAGACGGCCGAGCGTTGAGGTTGCCTGTTCGTGGTCAGGGTCCCTCTTCAGAACGGATCTGAGTACCGACTCGGCCTCTCGGTCCCGTTCTGTTCTTGAGAGGATGATGCCTAGCATTGCCTTCAAATCGAGATCTCCCGGATAGTGCTCCAAAGCATCCCGAATCAGCTTTTCTGCCTCTTCGTGATCCTCGCGGCTGCAAAGACCAGAAGCCATCGCAAGGACTCTTCGTATCTCTTCGCTCATCGCTCTCAACGCCACCTTTGGGCCAAGTTCGGGTCAAAACACGTCTTAAGACAAGGGCAATCTTTGCAGACGCGTTTTTATGTACTCTTTGGAAGACACACATCGGGTTCCTGACTTGATACATGTGTTCAACACGCTTTCCCGGTCAAAGGAAGAGTTCATGCCGCTTGACGGAAAGAACGTCCGCGTATATGTATGCGGGCCCACTGTATATGACTATCCACACATAGGCAATGCTAGGTCGTTCGTCGTGTTTGATACGATAAGGCGCTACCTAGAGTACAGCGGATATAGGGTTCATTTCATCACTAACTTCACAGACGTGGACGACAAGATGATTGCCCGAGCCCACGACGAAGGCATTGCGGTCGCAGAACTTGCCGCGAAATTCATCGCAGAATATCAGCGAATTGCTAAGGAACTGAACCTGAAACCGGCGAATGCCAACCCAAGAGCCACAGAACATATCGATGACATGGTTGACATGATCAAACGAATCGTGGACAACGGTACGGGTTATGTTGTCGATGGGAATGTCTACTTCGACGTGAGCGCGTTCGCGGCCTATGGCAGCCTGTCCAAGATGCCGGTTGATCAAATGACCGCAGAGGCCAGAATAGAACCCGATGAGAACAAGCAAGACCCACGAGACTTCGCCCTCTGGAAGGCCGAGAAACCGGGTGAACCATCTTGGGACAGCCCTTGGGGCAAGGGAAGACCGGGATGGCATGCAGAGTGCTCAGCGATGAGCCGACACTATCTTGGAGTTCCATTCGACATACATGGTGGAGGACAGGATTTGATATTCCCTCATCATGAAAACGAGATCGCACAGACTGCTTCAGCCTACTCGATAAAGACTCCGGTCAAATACTGGCTTCACAACGGCTTCCTAACCATCAACAAGGAGAAGATGTCGAAATCCCTAGGCAACTTCTTCACTGCCCGCGAAGTCCTCGATCATTACAATCACCAGGCAGTCCGCCTGTTCTTGATATCAGCTCAATATCGGCAACCGCTCGACTACAGCCCTGAAGTACTCAACCAAGCAACTCAGTCCTTGGAAAGACTTCGAAACGCACTTGACGTACTGGAAGGCAGACTGTCGTTAATAGAGAAAGGCGGCACTAAGCCAGCCCAAGCAGACTCGAAGCTTGCCGAGGCAGTCAAGAAGATCAGAGATGGATTTGAGAGGGAGATGAATGATGACTTCAATACGCCCGGG
The DNA here is from genome assembly GCA_003345595.1 of Candidatus Thorarchaeota archaeon. Lineage (GTDB taxonomy): Archaea > Asgardarchaeota > Thorarchaeia > Thorarchaeales > Thorarchaeaceae > OWC5. Next base: position 4,266 of record PRDI01000095.1, read on the forward strand.
GCACTGGCAGAAGTGTTTGCACTTGTTAAGTCGGTAAATACATACGCCAGCAAAGTTGGGAAAGCCTCGGCCATAAGAGAAGCACGTTCAGCGCTGCTCGAGTTGATGAGTGTGCTCGGAATCGATCTCGAGACGAAGACGACACGAGAAGCTTCGGCGAGCGATGAGTTGTTGGGGCAGGTGGTCGATCTGCTCCTCCAAATCAGGGAAGAAGCGAGGAAGAGTAAGAACTACGCTCTCTCTGATAGGATAAGGAACGGACTCGCTGAGGTCGGCATAACAGTTTCAGACACGAAAGACGGCCCGACTTGGAAAGCAGAGTAGGCGGTTTCTCCTGCAGCTAACTTAAGCCCCGTTCATCTAGCGTTGGTCCAATTCCTAAGCTCTACGATATGCCTTCAGAGCTTCTTCCCTCTTCTGCTCATGCAGCACCGTTCCAAGGTTGTGCCATGGACTTGCATACTGTGGGCTGAATTCCGGAGCCCCGGGAAGTGCCCTCTCAGCCTCGTCGTGTTTCTGCAACAGAGTCAACTGGCTGACAAGGTTGCTTCATGTACTTGCTTTCTCTGGGTAAAGCCGCGTAAGTTGGTGAGAAACATCCTCTGCGTCGAAAAGATTTCCTTTGTTGTACAGCTAGAACGCGGTAGAGTTCAGCTCTTCTAACTTGCCCATACGGATCCTCCTTCACTTGCCACTACAGGATTGGCACCATTGCTAGCGAAAATCATCCCGCAAATAGCTTTATGGCCGCATAGGAAACGATGCGATAGTGAGCGACTCAGTTGGCGTGGCCAACTCTCTCATTCCTCACGTGCCTAATGAAAGACCCAAACGCAGTGCCTCGTGAACAATCATTCAATACTCCGAAGTCACCGCCAAGGTCTTCAAGCACAAGCAGATGAAACTCGAAATTCCATCCTTAGGCCGGCCGATGGTAGTCGGCCTTGAAGTCGGTCTGGCCCTTCACTTCTTCATAATCTGGTGCTTGACGCTTATGTACAGCCCGGCGTCTTCCAAGATAAAGACTCGCGGATCGGGATTCTCCTTCAGGAACCTCTGCATTAGCTCACGCAGAACTCGCTGCGCATCCGCCGGATTGCGAGGGTTTATGCCTTCCATCCTGTAGATGTCACTCAGCATCTTAGGATCGAGTTGGGTGACGACCTTGATGTTTCGCTCTGCGACGTCTAGCAGAATCCTGTACAGATCGGGCACTTTCTGATTCCCAATCCTGAACGTCTTCTCAGAGCAGTAGTTCTCGATGGAGAATCTCAGCGCGTCCTTGACCTTCATATCCAAGGTAGCTTTCATGGCCTCCTCAAACGGCAAAGCACCAATACCTTCCTGACACGGGGCTAAGAGCACTATCCACCCGCAGAGGTCGTGCTTCACGGCGTTCCACGCAGCGTGGATACCCTTGCCAGCCTGATACAAATTGATTCCCAAATCGCCGACGGACACGAACACTATGTCGGCAGGTGTATCCACATCTACGACTCTCATCTTCTTGAGGGGTGCCGAGGCCGCCTTGTGACACTCAATGATATCGCCGGCCTGAACGTAGACAATCTGGCCGCTGTTGATGATGGTATCAATACAGAAGATTGTCAGATGCTTCTTCATGCTCTCTGTGATGTCAATCATGTCCTCAATCACAGGGTTGCCTTTCGTGTTGCCGAGTCTGCACTCGGGCTTGAATCCCTTCTCAAGGTCGAACATCCTTGGGTGGTTCACGCGAATTGTTTCTCTGCCAGCAACGCCTGGACAAAACAGCTTGACAGTCCCAGCCTGGCCGGCAAAATAGTGATACTCCGAGTCACTCAGAACTATCACCAGACAAGAATCCAAGACCTTTTCGTCAATCAGTATGGGCGTCCCCATTTTAGTGCGGCCCATCTCGCGATTCCCGGAGTCGGAGTCGTGTGTGATGACATTCGCCTTCCACTCCTTGTAGAGGGCCGGACCTAGCACCTTGTTCTCTACTGCCTCTGGTTTGACTGGCCCATGTGAACCACTGGCCACCATGATTCGTATGTCGTCCTTTTGCACACCTAGGGTGGTCAAGCGTGCTGCGACAAGCGGGAACAGAGCACGGGTGTGTATGTTGGGCCTAGTATTGTCATCGACGAGGACGACGATCTTCTTCCCTTTCGAGTAGGCCTTCTTGACAACTTCGTCAAAGGGTTTCGACCCTGCAGGCCTTGCCAGGACCTGTTCCAGTTTCGTCTTCAGATCTTTGAAATCAGCCTTGTACTCTGCGACACGCAGTATCGTGAGCTTCTTTACGCTTGATGGAATGAACTCGTCAACGACCGTGGTTCCGTACTTCAGAGGAGTCTTGTGATAGGACATGCTGTTCCCCGCTACGGACTTGTAGGCCACGATATGTAACAGTTGTGGTCCCAACGAACGCTGGAAATCCGATCCGACAACATGTCAGTCCGAGGGGCACTGAGAAAAAGAGGGATCAAGTTACCATGCAGGCTATCTAGGGTCGTACCAGTCGGCTATCAAGCCTGGTGTCCTTGAAGGAATCTAGATGTCGTACTGATATGCCACGTAGCCTTCGCCAAGGTACGATCAGTACCTCAGACTGCCGCTTACCTCCAAAACCTTAAATCCAAAGTTGCCCAATGAGCTGTAGGGGAGAGCAAGCGAAGTTACTCGGCCGATAGTGAACCATCTTTTCGCAAACTTTATAAGCGCGAATGCGCATCTTCCCTCCTAATAAGCCTATGGGAGCTAATGACGGGGCCCGTGCCCCACCTCCATGGGGGCGCCGCCATGCCAGCCGTGTTTTGGTGTATGTATGAGGATACACGAGACACTGTATTGTTCCCATCCGCAACGCCGAGGTGAATACACATGGCCTCAACATCTAATCGCCCCAAGAAACCAGCTGACCGAGCTCACAGCGGTTCAGGTTTCACGTGTCCGGAGTGTGGCGGACACGAAGTTGTCCAAGACCTTGAGAAAGGAGAGAGGATCTGCGCGAACTGTGGACTTGTCGTCAGTGACCACCGCATAGACACAGGCCCAGAATGGAGGGCCTTCACATCGGAGGAGAAAGACTCCCGTTCACGGGCTGGAGCACCGACCAACTACTCCATTCATGACAAGGGTCTCTCAACAATGATTGACTGGAGAGACCACGACTCCCAGGGTAAACGATTCTCCGCCAAGAAACGTTCTGAGATCTACAGACTGCGAAAGTGGCAGATAAGGACTAGAGTACATAGCTCGGTCGACAGGAATCTCGCCCAAGCAATGTCGGAGCTGGATAGGCTCTCGTCACAGCTCGGGCTGACGAAAAGCATCAAAGAACTCGCGGCCCTGCTGTACAGGAAGCTCATCGTGAAGAGGCTTGCGCGCAGTCGCTCCATCGATGCAATGGTCGGAGCGGCAATCTACGCAGCGTGCCGACTCAGGATGGCTCCTCGTTCGCTTGAAGAGATATCTAGGCATTCTCGGGTCAGCAAGAAGAAGATTGGACAGCACTATAGGCTCCTAGTCGAGAAGCTCAAGCTCAGGATGCCGATATCGGACCCAGCAAACTATGTACCCAGATTCATCACAGAACTGAGTTTACCTGGTCAAGTCCAGCAAAAGGTACTCGAAATCCTTGAACAGGCAAAGAACAACAAAAGCCTCGTGACTGGGCGTGACCCCAGGGGTCTTGCAGCCGCAGCGATATATATCGCCTCTATCCTCATGGATCATCGAGTGACACAGAGGGATATCGCCGTCGCAGCAGGAGTGACCGAGGTCACAGTCAGGAATAGATACAAAGAACTGGTTCAAAAGCTTAACATCACGATGGCTGTTGAGTAGACGAAGGTCCATGTGGCCTGCTGGGAGTTTGCAGCCGCAATCCTTCTTTTGTCAGTGCCCTAGGTTTAGGGCTTAGCAAGCTCTTCGAAGAACGACCGAGTCAGGAATGCCCGGTATCTAAACCCGCCCCAACCCGAGCCTATCATGAGCTGTTCATCTGGGCCAAGCAGCTCTTCTCGCGTCATCACTTTAGCATCAAAGATCTCGTGTTTGTCAATCGGCACTATCTCGCCACTCGTTGACTCAGCAAGGAACACTAGAGACCTCCACGGAATGACGCTATCAGAGCAATGTATCTTCAGGCGGACATCAAGCACAAAGCGCACAAGCTTTGTTTCAAGTCCCGTTTCTTCGAGCATCTCTCGGTGTGCTGCAGCCTCAAGTGATTCACCTGTTTCTGCGCCTCCGGATGGAGCTCTGAATATACCAGTACCTGCATAGGCAGGCTTCTGAATCACGACGTACCCGTTATCATGAGGAATGAAGCAAGTGATGTCATGATGGCGTCCCTTCGCAGCGCTTCTCTTGACAAGGCCACACTCGAAGTCGTAAAAATCAGTTTCGAAATGCAGGAGCTTCGGTCGCCCATACTTGCTCTCCATCGCTTTTATCTCGTCGTCTTTGAGGTCTGTCAGGATGGCTCGCCATCCCCAGCCAAGACTTCAAGACTACAAAGAGTTGTCGGAGAATGGAGATTAAGGACGTCACGACAACCTTTTGAGATGCCGCTACGATGATTCTCTGTTGTGGAGCTGTGAGACTCCGCGCTGAGAGGAAGTTGCCGTGAATGAATGGCCAATCGAAAGCATTGTCGTGAAGCTTCAGGTTGGCCCCATCGACGACGCTACGATAGACTTGGTCGTGACGAGCAGGAAGCTAGCTCCTGGTCTGCCACAGTCGTCAACTAAAGTAGTCGGATCTGTATTGCCGACAGTCGGCGTGCAGGAGCGCACCACTGCAAAGAGTGTTGTGTACTGGCCCGAGATAACCATGATGACCCCAAACAGAAGACCTCTCATATATACTGCCACGAAAAAGGCTCTTGCTACTGCTGAAGAGAAGGGAGCACGTGAGGTCGCCATCTACACGGTGGGGCTCGAGGTGACCGGAGTACCTTCCTGGGAGATAGCGGAGGAGATCGTAAGAGCTGTTGGGCATCACTCCAAAGAGAAGCGAACCGTTGACAGGGTAGCATTGGTTGTCGGCTCCCCCATCCAGGTCAGCTCATTCCAGTACGCTCTCAACAATCACACTCTGTTCACATAATTGCCGTGTTCGTCATGATCTAAGGTTTCAGCCTTTTCTTGGCAGCATCTGCAGCCGTCACCAAAGGATCCCAAGTGTCGCAAATCGCAGGAGCGTAACAGTTCTCAAATTGAAAGAACCCTGCGGCATCGACACCACTTTGAATGCCCATGGTTATGACGTTGAGCCTCATGGCCGCATCTTCGGTCCCCACGAGTTGGCCTCCGACAAGCTTCCTTGTTTGTTTGTCGAAGAACAACTTGACCTTCAAATCCTTGCCGCCCACGTAGTAGGGGGGCTTCGTAATCCCTTTCACCGAACCCTTCACTACCTCAACTTCGAATCTCTTGGCCAGGTCTTCTGAGAGGCCTGTGCTGGCAATTTCGAGACCGAAGAGCTTCGTCACTTTGGCGCCCACAATCCCCGGGAACCTCTCGTCGCCTCCTGCAGCATTGATGCCTGCGACACGTGCCTGCCGGACCGCGATTGTTCCGAGGCCCATCGTCATTGGTTCGTGTGTTACGAAGTCAAAGTTCTCCGCACAATCGCCACAGGCGTAGACATCGTTCAAGTTCGTCATCATGTGGTCATTCGTCTTGATCCCCCGTGTGACGCCGATTTCCACCCCAATCTTCTGGGCGAGTTCGGTAACAGGTCTAACGCCCGTTGCGACAATCACAGCATCCGCTGCGATGTCCCTCGATTCCCGTGAAGAGCGGTCGGCCACTCGGACACCCCTGGGCGAACTCTCACCAAGGATTTCCTGGGCTGCCGTGTTCGTGAGTATCTCGAGACCGTGTTCTCTGCAATGTGTTTCTACAATCTCGGCCATGTCCGGATCAACCATCGCCAAAAGCACGTTGGGTAGAAACTCCACAACGGTCACGTGGACGCCTCTCTCACAGAATGCTTCAGCTGCTTCCATCCCAACAAGGCCACCCCCTATGATGACGAGATTCTTCGACTTGGTGACCTCATCGGCCAATGCTCTTGCATCTTCGAGAGTTCGAAGACCATAGACTCGCCTCTTGTTGAGTCCCCTCATCGGCGGGTCAGAATTCTTGGCGCCAGTCGCGAAAATCAAAGAGTCGTAGGGAGTAGCACCTGAGTCTGACTTCCCGCGATACTTGACAGTTCGGGAGCTGTGGTCTATATCGGTCACAGTCGTGCCCAACCGGGCATCGATAGACATGCCAGACCAGCTCTCAGGCGGCGTCAGGACAAGGTCCTCCAATGCACGGACCTTTCCTGAGATTGTGTAGGGAAGACCGCATCGAGAATATTGGGAGTAGGGTTCCTCATTGAATATCGTGATGCCTACCTTTCTACTGAACTTCCGTGCCTGCATGGCAGCTGTCGCGCCGGCCGCATTGCAGCCCACTACAACGATATGGTCGACCACTATGACAAACACCCACCTTTGTTCTGCTTAGAGAATGCTCAGTCTTGGGCAGAAGAATCCTATTCTTCAATGTTTAGATAGATGGGCCGCAGGGACCAGACCTCTTCCCCTCAAGTCCTAATAGGACACAATTCATGCTTCGGTCTCGTCTGTCCCATCCTGTGGTTCGTTGGGCAAGCCTTCGCCGTTTTCCTCGCTCTTCTGCTCCGGCGGCCGGCCTGCCTCCTTAGTTCGTTCCGTTTCAGTGGGCATTACAGGCTTGCCAGCTTCAATAGCGGTGCGCAGCTTCTGAATCTGATTCTTGCGAGCGAAATAGAGCGCGACTATCACGCCAAGCGACAGGCCAGCCGATACTATTGTCAGAGTCGTCTGCCACTGGCTCGCGGCGCCGCCCAACAGCTGCTGCCAAGTCACTATCAGAAAGCAGAGACCGGCGATGTTCATGGCCAATGAGCGTATCGGAGTCTCGATCTTGGTTATTTCACTCACGTTAGTGTCCACCATCGCCGCGCCGATTACTCCGGCATTGTAGTTGTTGGACTTCGTTTTCTTTGCTATGCGACGGATGGAGAGATTCTTCTTCTTTCCTAGGACCTTCAAGGCAGGTGTGACTCTGTCAACGAGAAGCTCCACGTATCGCCTCTTGGCCTCCTCGGTGTCGATACCACACTTCTTGCAGCGGCCGAGGCTTTTGTCCCATTTCCTCCTGCATGTGGGACACACGTCCTGCCGCCAAGCATCCGGGGCCACTTCTCGAATCCTCTGGCGCACTATGTACTCACTTACTCCCTCTGGAGACTCAGCCTCCTCGGAATCCTTCTTCCGCTTCTTCTTGCTCAGATTCATCGTATCGATAATTGAGAACAGCAGTGGAAGTGCTCCCAAGACTGTCAAGTTTGGCAATGAACGAATTTCTGAAGCCTTCTTCTGAATGCTTCTTACCTTGTGGGCAGTCTGGATTCCGTCGCGCAATACATTGAATCCACTCCCGAGTCCATAGACAGCTGCCGCGGTGGCAACTGTTGTGGCGATACCTGCAACAGATGTTATCACAGCTAGCGGGTCAGTTGGCACTATCAGGTAGAAGATAGCCCCGAGGTAATAGTATGGAGTCTGCCCATACTCGCGGTAGGTGAAGTTCAGAGACGCCTCGAAAATGCCGGTGGCAAGAGAGATGTCCTCGAAACTCAGATAGTCTCCCAAGGGAATTGGTGCCTCCACCTGTGTTTCATAGTCACGAGGGAGGGTTACCCACGAGCTGTTACTTCCTGGAGCCCGCACTTCTATTGGGAAGATGGCAATCCCCTGATAGTAGAACCATATCCTGCCACTTGCGTTGAGGTCTCTGCTTCCGGTGACGTTCAGCTTCAGTACGAGTGACATGTTCGCATGCAGATTGATCTGAATCGGATTGTAAGCAGTGGCATCAGTTATAGGAATGCCATCAAACTCGAGGTAGATCCAAAGCCGGTCATCGTGTATCCATTGCTCAGCTGGTTGAGCCCGAGTGGAAAGCGGGCTAGTCGCTAGTACCGCTGCTAGTAGAAGAACAAGTCCAAAGAGAAGAACCCTCGAATTCGGGCGTGCCATCAGCTATCATCTCATGACCACAACAATGGTTCGCACGACTGTCCTCTGGCGAGGGACAGAAAAGCATTGTGCTGGTGTGGTCTACTCAGACTCAGCTTTTTATGAATGATGCAGGTTTCGTGCCATGTCCGCGACTTTCTGGGCTACTGTCTTGTAGCCTTCGCTCTTCTTTATGATGCTGGTGACCCCGGCAGCTACGGCCCTGGCAATCATTGCTTGGTCCACATAGGCAGAGAGAATGTGGATGTTCTTCACTCCCTTCATGGCAAGTATCTTCGTACATTCGATGCCATCCATGGTTGCTAGTCTGACGTCCATTAGTGTGATGTCAGGCAGCTTGCGCTTTGCCGCCATCTGTTCTACCTTCTTCACGGCCTCTTCTCCATTCGACGCAGACACGACTTCGAAATCGTCAATCAGTCTGTGCAAGAATGTTTCCAGCACCGTCGAAACCGAAGGCTCGTCATCCACCACCAAGATCCTTGTCGTCATTGGAACCACTACTAATCCGCCTGCGCACAGATGGCATAACATTGTTCGTTCCGCCTTATCAATAGCTTCCCGAATGTGTGGCGTTCTTTAGAGGTAACAGGGAACCCATGGGTGCCATTGTTCTGCTGGGAGAAACGTACGAATTGTCGATTCTAGAGCAAGCAACAAGAATCCCAATAGCGCACCTTAGGCCCCATTCAGGGTCATTGTCCGTCATGTTCAAGGTCCTTGACGTGAAGGAGCCAAGGCAAGTCCTTGTGAAAAGAACTGGCCTTCTGCATCTGGTAGCAGAGGCCACGGTAGCAGACTCCACAGCCAAGATAACGCTCACTCTGTGGGACTCAGATATCGACGAAGTCACAAAGGGACGGACTTACATTCTCCACAATGGAAGAGTCAGTTTCTACGATGAATCTATGACACTGACCCGTGGTTTCTCGGGCGAATTCATTCTCTCGCCTGAGCATCTGATGGAGGTATGCGATTGCATCGACATGAGTCGGCCGTTTGCTGCGAAACCGACGAGCCGGACTCGACAGAGATCGGAGAGGGGGCGGAACTTCGATGGAGTGGCGGGGAGAGAAGCAAGAGGATTCTGTTCGAAGAAGTCATTCTGAAGGTCCGAATTGGCGAGAGCCCATCAAGGATATGACCAAGCAGGCCAGACTGTGGCGCATGAAGCGCTAAGAAGCCCTTTTGAGTGGACATTCCACCGTGGTTAGACCGTGGCTGGCAATGAAGCTGCAGATTGAAGGTCAATCAATACCGTACCCGATGCTGGTGCTCAGAGGAAGACTTAGGTTGTGCGGTCTCTCTCAGACAGACGCAGAGAAGATCATTGAACGGACCGTCAGC
>PRDI01000096.1 GCA_003345595.1 Candidatus Thorarchaeota archaeon
TCCGCCATCCTCCGAGAGCGTTTCAAGTGTCAGCTTCTGTTCTCCTCTCTTCACCGACATCTTCAATGCGCGCACAGCGACCTTCGTCAACAGACCAGGATCGAACTGCTTGTCGATTCCCTTCAGGGTATCCAGATATGCTCTGAAATCCTCTTCTGGGTTTTCGATGAGGTATTCGGATTCCATTTCGGGATACGCGAACTGAGATGGCTCGATATTGGGTCGCTGGGTCGTCCAAACAAGCTGGACAATGTTGTACTGTGAACCTGGCTGCATGACCTTTGTCCTGTAGGATTCCATGGCGTCACTCGCGTCAAGGTTGCCAACATTGGAAGACCCTCGAAAGACAAGCCGAATTCTTGCAGCAGTTGTCGAATCCCAAGCCCCTTTCATGCCCTTCTCAGTAAACCAAGCATCGAGTTTCTCGACCAATGAGTCAGCCGTGCCAACATCATCAGTCGTCATTCTGCGATTGTACACTGGCCGCTTGAAGGTGAAGTAATGTGGGGATATGGCCGGGGGTTTGCCCTTGGCTAATTCGGCTACCAGGAAACCCTTCTTGTGTCCAGACTCGTCGAATCTCCATCTCTCCGTCGATCCAGCGTACCAAGCGTTCTCAGAGTGCTTGTGTTGTCTATGGTCATGACCGAGAGCAATGTAGTCGTATCCCATGCTAAAGATGGAGGGGTGCAGTGTATGGTCTAGGTCCATTCCATGAACAACAGCTACGGAGAGCCTCCGACTCTCAGGACGCTGGCACGTCAGTATCCAGTCGTTGAATTCGGCTGCCAGATCCGATGACTCAATTATGCTTGCACTCATGTATGGAAAACAGAACACGTCCAGCTCGCCATATGAGAACTTCAGGGGCTCATGCTTGTTGAGCGCCCGCTTTAGGTCGACATGTGTGGCCACATTCAAGCGTGAGATCGACATTCTAAGAGAATCGAGGAGCGACACATCTAGTGACCTGTACAAACCATGGTTGCCTTCTATCACAAGGACAGGAACTCCTGTCTTCTCCGTGAACCCTTTCAGAACAGAAAGTGCAGTTTCCTGAGCAACAACCGGTGGTTGGGATGGGTTGTCATCAGAGGGCGAGTCATAAAGGTCACCTGAGTGAACCACTAAGTCGACAGGAGGATCAAGCGATGCAATCGTGTCGAAGACTTCTGCAAAACGTTCGTAGAAGTCGTTCTCTAGGAGACGGGTACGCATCTCAACCGCCCATACATCTGATCTGACACCCTCTCTGGGTCGAGTACCCAAATGTGTGTCCGATGTGTGAGCGATGCGTACCACCATCAAGTAGCGCCTCAGAAAGTGTGTTTCTCACTAGCCCGTGTGGCTTTGGATGCTTTGTAACGACTCTTGTCCCGCTCAAAAAGGGTGTCGAAAAGGGGGATTCGGACCGGCAAGGGGAGCTCACGATATGACGCTGTGACTATTGCCTCCCCTCTGGCCATGACTCGAAACTCGTCTTCGAAGCCCGATATGTTGACACTTGCATTTTCGATGCAAGCCTGGATCTCTCGTTCGTTGCCGAGTCGAAGATTGACCTCTGTGTTCATCTGACTGAGTATCACGTTGTCAAGGACGCTGACCTGCTGACTCACAACAATGAGACCGATGTTGAACTTCCTTCCTTGGCGAGAGAGGTCCTTGAAGACGGACTGCCCTCGCATGAGTTCAGGATTCAGAATGGACGGGGCTTCTTCGACTGTCACGAGGATTACGGGCATATCGCGCGGATCCCGCACACCCGACTCGTCACTCTGCCCGCCAGCCGAATAGAACGATTTTGCCCTGGCTTTGATGCGGTTGAAGAAGGGTCCCGGGAGCCTGATTGCACCCTGACTCTCGAAATCACCAAGGGTTCCACTGCTCTTTGCAGCTCTTCTGAGATCGGAAACTGTGCGCGCGATCACCGTTGTGAGAAGGAACTGCTCTGTGTCGCTCATGAGACTCGTGTTGACTACAAGTACACGACCCGTTTCCATGGCCACAAAGACGTCGCTCAAGATGGAAGAACCACTGCGGATGAAGATTGGCGACCGCTCAATGAAACGAAGACGACGCTGGACAGCATTAAGAGTCCCCTTCGGTGTACCTTCGGGATCATCTTTCATATCGGTAATGGCAGATATCCAGCTCTCCCGGTTCGCAGCATACTGTCCATCGATGAAAGACACCATCTGCGGCGTGAAGTCCATGATTGTGTAGAGGTCATGTGGCAGAATCTCCTCCCACAGAATGCGTATCTCTCTCCCATAGCGTTGGATCTCTCGCGGCGTTGCCTTAAGGTGTGTTGTGAGATAGTAGAAATCACCAATCACCGAAGCTCTCGTTTCTTGGTCCATTGCCTCGACTATGTCCTGAATGCCGCATGCAGTGACACCCTTGGCGAACTCATCGTGAGGATCTATGCAGAATGCTGAGATACGAGGCCGTTTCTCATTTGGGTTGCGACTCGCTTCGAGATTGGAGTCCAGAATCGACTTGATCAGGACCATCATCAGGTTGCTCTTTCCCGAACCTGTGGAGCCAAATATGCCCATGTGCATGGGTAGATACTTCGATGGTATCTTGACCGGGACGTCCAGCGTTGCTTCTCCGACCTGCAGGTTTCCAATGAACACTTCACCGTCAGTTTGACTCGCCAGCATCTTTCTCACAGCTTCGTCAGAAACATTCGGGACTGGGCGGTACACGTCGGCAAGATGGTCAGGAAGACGACGGGGCGATCTGAATACCCATTTCCCCTTCTCAAGTTCAGCGTATCCGAGCATCTTCCCGCCCACTTGAAGAAGCATATTCCTCTGGATGCCGGAGAGGTAAGCGTCACCCTCGACCATGAGAGTCCCAGCCACGCGGGCCATATCATCCACCTGTCGGAGGTAGTTCTGAAGTGCGAGGACACGGAAGAAGAATACACGTTCGTGACCATCGCGGTGGGAGTATATCATGAATATCTCGCCCACGCTCACGTCACGGTTGTTGCCCATGATTCCAAGCGATGTCTGATCACCCACACTGACCTTGCCATAGAGCTCTCCAAGATTCCGTATATCTAGTGTCATGACTCTCTACCTCTCACATCATCTACAGATTGAAGTCCTCCCTATATGGGGTCGTCCGGCGGGGGTCCAACCCCAACTCATGGCGAACATCACCTGCCACCTCTCTCGCCAGCCTGAGATCCTCGTAACTAAGCTTACACTCCTCGTGTGCCAGTGCAAGAGCAACCGGATAGCCGTACCATCTCGCGTCTCTAGACATGAATTCGATCTCCTGAAACAGAGCCTTTTCGTTTTCTCGGGTCTTCGAAGGGTCGTCCTGGACGAACACGTTCTCAAGCCACCAGATTCTGTCGAAATCGATCCTTGACGGACGGTTGTCCATTGAGAAGCTGAATAGGTAGGGGACCGCCAACCGAGGTGGAATATATGTCCGGTCCTGATAAATGTAGAGACCGCCACCAGGGTCTTCGCTACCCGGAAGAAGACAGAACCACTTTGAGCCTTCTCCGAACGCTTCCTGAGCCATCCTAGCAATACGATGGGCAAAGGGGATAGTGTGGTTCTTGCTCACAGCACACAGGACCACGTGTTTCTCTCTGGCGAGCGAGCATAGCTCTCTCAGCATGAAACCACTAGGCATGGACGGGTACTGACGTGCTTGGTGCATGAAGATTGACATTGCGCCATCAAGCAGCAGATACTTGGGTTGAATGCTGCTGGTCAGGACTATTCTTGCAGCAGCATACTCAGAAGCGGTTCGCAGTTCATCATGCACCGCTGGGTTGGTCAGCATCTGCTCTCTTGTGATCAACGACTCCATTGTTCCTAGCGATGAAGTGTAGGCGCCATAGTTAGTCCCCGACAAGTCGGACATCGACTTCAATTGCCGCTTCATAATATCCCTGAAGAATGGCAGTACGAGTGCGTCAGAGTCTTTCAGCGGGTAGATCTCTGCAAGCGAATCTGCCATCTTCGTTCGAGCATCTCCCCTCACTCCTGAGTGCCAGTGGCAGTCCAGAAACGGCTGAGCGCGCCCGAACGCGTTCTCAAGCGTTGCCCTGTCCAACGGCCTGAACGGATCTCCTGCGCGAGTATTCGTGTCGAGTACAACAGTTGAAGTGCTCAGCAGATGAACTCTGACATCGTCGAGAGTCATGAGGTCACCTGAGCCAGAACCGTCAACGGCAGCTATGAGGTAGTCCTCATCCAGAGTATCGTCCGAAGCATGGGGGGTAACAGTATCAAGGAGCTCCTCTCTTATTCGGACTTCGTCCTTGGCGAACTCCTTCTCATCGCTACGATCCTGCTGGTTCTCGATGTCTCTGAAGGTGAGCTTGAGTTTGCCCCTGAAGTCGTCAGTGAGAATCCGTTCGAGCATGAAAACCCCTCTTGCAGTTTGCTTCTGAGCCAAGTCTAAGCGTCTGCCAGACAATAGTCCCGATGGGCTCATAAAAAGATAGCACTCGGCGAGTATGAGTCTGCAGGCATGGAGCGTCACTGTGCAACTATGTGATGTCCGAGACGGAGCTCTCTCGACACGGCCGAAGGCCGCGGTCTCCTGTTTTGACACGTGTGAAGCCAATCACTTTGTTTCTGCAACAAACTTGCTCGCAAGCTGCACTGCGCTGAGAGCATCCCTGCCAAAAGCATCGGCGCCCGTGAACTTGACGGTTTCTTGGTTGATGTCACCGCCACCTATCATCACCTTGACCTTTTTCCGGATTCCCGCAGTCTTGAGGGCCTCGATAGTTGTCCGCATCACATCATGAGTTGTAGTGATAAGCCCACTCAGTGCCAAGACGGGCGCTCCAGTTTCTTTCAGTTTGCTGACGAACATCTCCGGAGCAACGTCTTCGCCGAGATCGTAGACATCAAAGCCATTCGACTTCAGGAAAGCCACTACCAAGTTCTTGCCGATGTAATGGATGTCACCCTTGACTGTGCCAATCACCACCTTTCCTCTCTCAGTGGCACGTTGAGTGGAAAGCAGCTTTGGCTCCAGGAGGGCCATCGCTTTCTTGAAAACGTCAGCAGACATGACCAGCTCCACCAAGAAGTACTCATTCTTGGAGAACTTGTCACCCACAATGTCCATCCCACGTCTCAAGTCATCAAGAATCTGTACTGGTGCCGTTCCTGCCGACAGTTGCCTGCTCACCAGCTCCATCACTTTCTGGTCATCAAGGTCGGCCATAGCCTGCGTCAGTTCGTTCATCTGCTTCTTGCCTCAGCCATTGGCGATACGTTGGCTTTGAGCCTGCAAGCCGCTTAGTTCAAGCCCAGCCATGCTTGCTGACCAAGCAGCCTTCATGCAGACCTGACCTGCTGACAGATTCATCCAGCATATATCTTTCATTGTGGATACTTGTCTACACCATACCCTGCGGCTCGGATTCCAGCAAGGTGGCCTCCATGAACATTTGAGCAAACGAAGGATGAGTAGCAAGTTCGATGTATTCCACCTCGTCTATCAGCCGCTCTGCATGTGCCCTCTCGCGGGAAGACAGCAGCAGTCTTTTGGCACCCTCTCCCGCAGCATTGCCAACCGGAACTATCCTGTCAACAGGAATCGGTGGGAAGAGGCCAATGCGAAGGGCGCTCTCAGGGCGTAGGTAGTTGCCAAAGGCTCCAGCCAGAAACAAGAGATCAATGTCTGCAGGCCGAACACCGCAGACCTCCATCAGCACTCTGGTACCTGCAGATATTGCCGCCTTGGCGAGCTGGACTTGCCTCACGTCACTCTGTGTGAAGACGATGCGCGATTCTGTGTCGGAATCTACTGACCCTGTGAGGACATAGTAGAGACCTTGTTCGCCGCGATTGACTCTCGCCGAGGGATACATTCGTCCTTTTCTGTCTACGATGCCAACCCTTCTGAGCTCGGCCACTGTGTCGAGAATCCCTGAACCGCATAGACCCTGAGGAGGACTATCACCTATTACGAAAAGATCTGGCGGATTTTCTGGAGCGTCAATATGTACGTGCTCTATCGCACCATCTTGTCCTCTCATACCATGGGTGATTCTTGCTCCCTCAAACGCCGGACCGGCAGCTGCAGAACAGCAGACCGCCTTTCCGTTGTGTGCCAGCACAATCTCGGCGTTAGTACCGATATCGATGCCCAAGATGGTATCCTTTCCCGAATCCAATCCCTGAGAGAGGATGAACCCCACTGCGTCACCTCCCACAAAGCCCGCAATGTTCGGAGCGATATACGCTTCAGCCGAACCGACCGACTTCAGGCCGAGTGACTCGACGCTGGATGTCACCGAATGGCGCATGAGCGGCTTGTATGGAGCAAGTCCTAGCGTGGAAACGTCCAAGCCCAACAGAAGATGGTGCATTGCAGTGTTACCGACGATTGAGAGCCGGGACACGACCTTTGGCGACATTGCCGCTATTGTCAGTAGTTGCATGACAAGCTCGTCGATGCAAGATAGTATTCTTTCCCGGAGAGCAGCCCCGCCACTCTCTGCACGGGTCGCGAAGTCTATCCGCGACATGACATCCTCGCCGAAAGCAATCTGGGGGTTTAACGTGGCTGCCTGTGCGAGTTGGACTCCTGTTTGTAGGTCCATAAGGTAGGCGACCACGGTTGTTGTCCCAAGATCGATGGCCACACCCTTCTGACCTACCAGACCCGGGTCGCGCTGGCGTTTCATCGGCTTGGACTTTCCGCTTGTCAGTATCTTCGCCTGCACCGTCTGCGGAAGAGTGACCCACGTTCTCCTGTCAATCACATGCTCGCAGGCCAGACGAAAGCCCGTAGCTATCTCAAATGGAGAGAGATGACGTAGATCCTTCTCTGTAGGGATAGAAACGGGTCGGAATGTTACCCTGCATTTGCCGCAGGTGCCTTGCCCACCGCAATCTGACGGAATGAACAGACCGAGGCTCCGCGCCGCCTCAAGGATTGTCGTTGTTGAATTCACTGAAACACTGTATCCGGAGGGCTCGAAAGCCACGACATGTCTGGGCACGTGCATGCCACCTAACCAATCTTGAAACGGGGGTGTTGACGGTCGGGGCGGATTCTCTTCTCAAGTAGAACTCCCGAAAGGGCCGTGTCGATCATCGCTACCGATGGAAACACCGTAGGAGCATACTTGACAGGACCGTACAAGACAAAGTCAGCGCCAAGCACAACGGGCATTAGACTCGACCCAACAAGGGCTGGCATCTTGGCCTCCTTTCCGAACTTCGGAACAAGTCCGGTCCACATGTTAACTGCATTGTGAGCCCCACATCCGACTGGCAGCCCGTATTTCTCCTTCAGGAGTTGCATCGCTTTGCATGCCAAACCAAGCGTCAACAGGTCCACCACGCCTGTGTCAATCAGTATGTTGGTAGCTCCTGCTTTTGCGGCTTTGCCAATCAGGACATCTGCTGTTTCAACTCTCTTCATCGCGGAGGCCATGGCTTCCTTTGAGAATGCGAGAAGTAACGTATTCTTGAGCTTGCTGTCCTTTATCCTATCGTAGGTTGCGTCGCCAGTTTCAGATGTCAGTGAGTTCAGCATGACTCTGTCCAATAGGCCGGCTTCGCGCGCGAAATCGATTCCAGATAGGTTCACCTCTTCTGAGCCAGAGCCATCGATGAGCAAGGGCATGTCAGTGAGATCTGCAGCCAATGACAGGTACTTTCTGATCGCCGTCGACGATGACGCGACGACATCCAGCATGCTTGGGAGCCCAGTCTTCTCGGAAACCTCAACTAATGCATGCAGGATTCTCTCGGTTTCAGACCTGTCTACCTCCCCTGTCTTGGGGTCAAGGACAATCTTGTCCTTAGAGTAAAAGATGGAGCCGATAAGGACAGTAGGGGCAAGTCCGGGTGTCCCACCTATCTTCACGTTGCCAATCTCAAGAGTCTTTTGCTGTGTTGTATAGTCGAACAAGGCTTCGGTCTCCAGGGCTCAGTCAGAGCAGAAACAGCTGAGTCATGAGGTCAAGC
Organism: Candidatus Thorarchaeota archaeon; assembly: GCA_003345595.1. GTDB lineage: Archaea > Asgardarchaeota > Thorarchaeia > Thorarchaeales > Thorarchaeaceae > OWC5. The sequence goes on from PRDI01000096.1 coordinate 7,974, forward strand.
GAGCGGTGTGCCTCAATAACCTTTTCACAGGACCGTTCGAAATACCACGATAACATATGATTCTCGCCCGACTAGCCGATAGAGGCCCAATTTCCTTTTAAGGAACCGGACTAACGATTTTTCAACTGCAAGAGTTCCGGCCTGCCGACAGCCTCGCGGGACCAAGGGATGTGGTTTGTTGCTCAAGATCACCTACTTCGGTCAAACATCTTTTAGACTGGAGTCCAAGGAGACCTCTGTCCTGTTGAACCCAGGAACGTGGGACGGCAAACCGGTGGTGCCCGAGAGCCACGACGTCCGAATCATTGTGGCAACAAACCAAATGGATGATGCACTCGGCAATGCGACCGCAATCGCTGCGAGGTCCAAGGCATGGATACTTGGTGATGAACAGACAGTCGATAAGGTGAAAGCACAGGGCGGCAAGCCTTGGCTTCTTCATGTCCTGAAGGGCGAGGAGCCCTATCAGATTCCAGGCCTGAAGATTACACCTCATTCTCTTCAAAGACGAGACACAAAGACTGGTGACAAGATTCAGAACCTGGGTCTGTACATCGAGATGGCAGGAATGAAAGTTTCCTATCTTGGAGACACAATAGTCAGGGGTCCCTTCGAGCATCTACAGGCAGATGTCCTCATCGTACCAGTAGGAGATGGAGAGGTGTTTGCTGTCAAAGATGCTGTCAGCCTCTGCGTTGACTCAAAGCCTCGCATTGGCGTCCCCATGAGATGGACCACACCAGATCAGAAGAGCAAGTTCGCGAAGTATGTGGACCAGTTTGGCGGTGGGACAACCCCCATGCTCATGGAACCAAAACAGGTCTTGGAAATCCAGTGGGCCGCAGGCAACGAGTTCAGGTACAAGTTGTCCTGATTCCTTCTTGCGAGTTGTGGCAGTCCGGAGCGACATGAGCCCGAAAGGGTTGGCAGTGGGACAGGCAGGTGAGCCATGGGTGAGTCAACAGAAGACAGTCATAATCGACTTGGAAGAAACTGAGAAGAGCCGCTTGGGAGAGATGAGCGAGCTTGCATCAGCAGAGGGATCAGGCGTCCTTAGTGTCAAGAATGTTTCAGCCCAGAATCGCATATGGAACGTCAGACTACATCTAAGTGACAGCCGGGCCGGGACCAATATCCAAGACCAGACACTGGCGGCTGGCGAGATCGATGCTGGTGCCAAGTGGACGACCAGCTATGGTATCACGGTCGGGTCCCCAGTCCTGAAGCTTACTGAGATCTACGACACATGCAGGACCGTGACAGCGGAAAAAGCCCACTGGGCGTACGTGCGCGGGAAGGAAAACCCCATCAGAATCACATTGCATGTCAAGAACGAAACTGATGGTCAGATTGACAACGTCATCCTCAACAAGGCAATTCCTCCCGAGCTCTCCATGGTCAAGATTGAGAGTGTGAAGTCTGGTACTGCCAAGTTCGATGAGGGAACTCGACAAGTAGTTTGGAAAGACTTCGTGATATATCCGAGGGAAGAATCCACTCTCGTCCTCATGGCCGTTGGTAGAGTGGATGATGTGGCGCAGAAGAGTGCGGGCGAGGCCGTCATTTCGTATAGAGCTGAGGGCCAACAGAGGTCTTCACTTAATCCAGACATGACGGCGCTGACTGAGTTTCTCAGCGGAATAGAAACGTCCGAAACGGAGCCCAACCACTGGGATTGCACGCTTGAGTGTTCAAATGAGAGCGACCTCATGGTGAGACTGGACAGGGCACAGGTGTTTCTTGCCCCCGAGAAGGGTGGCGAGAAGCAAAAGATGATCGACGAAACTCCGCACATAGAGATGAAGCCGACTCAGTCATGGAGCTCCGCCTTCGATGTCGACAGCAAGTCTCCGCCCAAGTGCACGCATGATGTGGTCTACACTCCGATGAGGGTAATCAAGAAGAGAGTCCTTGGAACCATAAGCAAGACACCTCAGACGATTCCGGTTCTGAGCATCGACTACAAGAAGGCGTTCGACCCACCTGAGGTCAACAGCTTTGACAAGACTCCCGTTGAGGTCACTATAGAGATCACCAACAATGGTACCGCGAAAATCGATGACATACAGATTGAGGACAACCTTCCGGATGACATGATGCCACCCAAGAAGGAACACATCACAGTCTGGGTAAGAGGTAAGGAGTACAAGGGCGGATACACGGTGACTTTGTCTCCCGACGATCAAGACCCCGAGAAACCACACAAGCTGAAATTCAGGATTACCGGCATGAAGGATACAGTCGGCGAACTCCAGCCCGGTGAGTCGGTCAAGGTGAACTATGCTGTAATGGCTTGGAGGAGTCGGCCAGAGAAGGAGTATCTAAGCCCCATACACTGCTCTGCAAACACGTATCCGGCGGGTATCCCTGCAGAGTCAGCCAGTGCCCCTGACGGACACAAGTTGGGCATAGTATACCGGAAGCGGCGCATCGGCGCAAAGAAGGCAATCAACAAGGGTGCAAAGACAGGAGAGTACGTCATCGTACTGGTCGTTGAAAACAAGGGTGAGGTCACGGTGGAGAATGTGAAGGTAGTAGACTGGGCACCTGCCACCTTCAAGTTTGTGTCCACGGATCCGCTCGAGGAGGAACCCAAGATTGTCGTCGGCAGGGACGGTACCCAGATGACATGGACTTGGGCACGAATGAACCCAGGGGATAAGAAGTCGTTACGTGTCACGGTCAGGGGAGAGGGCGAGTACGAGCGACGCGAACCGGAAGTAACCTCCGACTAGCCGTCCGTTACATATCATTAGGGTGTGAGGGACACGTTGTTCCTCCACCCGATTCATCCCGACTCTTCTTTTTCCAGTTCGCTCAGCTCTCTTCTTGTAGCCTCAAGCTCTGCGTCGATGTCTTCAAGCGGTACATAGTCGGCCTCGTCATCAAGAGTGTGTGTGTCAAGCGTATAGAGAACCTTGAATCCGGCCAGTGTTTTATGCAGGGCATTCGAGATCTCTATGATTGCACTCCCAAGCTCAGACTCTGTCATGTCATTGGGTGACTCGTGCTTGTAGATGAAGTCGTATGCACCCCTCACTGGGGTGAAGCCAAGCCCGACCAGTTTCGCAATCACTGTGGCAGGACTGGCTCCCTCACTGTTGAACCATACTGAAACTCGTGTGACGTACTTTGCCATGGCCAAGACCTCGTTGAGCAAGAATACGTGGACTGGCCCCGATTTTTCCTATAACCTTTGCTCAGGATTGGACCGGAGGTCATCATGAACCAGAAGGGAAGAGTCCTCATGCTCTAGTATGTGTCGCCAAAGCGGCAAGCACTCGCAGTCTACTCCTCCCAAATCCGTGATTTCCTGCGTCAGCGAGAACAAGCGGACTGATGCAGTGAGCAAATCATCACACTTGCCGCAGTTGTGAGTGCCCCGGCCTTTTCCAGCTGCCACGGGGTCGCACACTATGTCGACTGATCTTGGCAATGATTCTCGGGATTGCCTCAGGACTTCTAGGACGGTCCAGAGCCATGGTGGTCTGTACTCACCCTTGGACCACATCCTCTCAACCAAGGTGTACTTCTGAACATTCACAGGATTGAATGAAACCGTCGTCACGCCCATGGCTGCGGCATCTCGTGCCGTCTTGACAGAATCAAGCAGTGCATCCCTCTCTGTCAAAAAGGGGGGCTTCACCAAAACGTACGCACGTATGCCTATATCATGAGCTCGAGCGGTTTCTAGTGCTCTTCTGAAGTTCTCAGTTGAGAAGCCCTTGTTGATACATATTCGGCGGATGAAGTCACTGCTGCTTTCTAGGCCCACACCAAGCTCGATCTCACGTTCGCCTAGCAGATTCCGTAACTGAATCATGTTCTCGTCTGAGACGAATTCAGGCCTCGATTCAATGACAACCTGTTGAATGCGCTGGTCGTTTCTCAGGCGTGCAAGGATGGACGCGCGGGCTGATAGCTGCACCTCCTCGGGGTCCAGAAAGCTGCCGCTTGTGTAGAGCTTGACCGACAGAGGCCCCTCCGCGCCATCCAGCTTGGACATAGCACGGGCGAACTGCTCCTCCAATTGCTCTGAAGAGGGCTGCTCCCGACTACCGTCCAGCAGATAGCTGCACATCGTACATCCACCCGAAGGCCCCCGTGCGTGCGCACAACCCTGAGTCGCGAGTACGATTGACAATGCATTCCCGACTTCAGAGGAGATGCGCGCTCGAGATATCCAAGACGCTGAAGGGCTTTCTTGAGCATGTGTCCGACGCCTCGTCAAGGAGTCCTTCCTAGCATGAACTGACTCCCGAATGATAATCCCTTGCAAGTTCTCCAATAGACTGCTCGTGCCCAAACCTCATTCCACCTTATGCCTCACCGACACTGCGCGGCCTCTCTCAAACTCGCACATCTCACGACCAGACATCTCACTTCGACCTACTCCAAGGACATCATCATCGGCACCAATGATCACTACCTCGTCGCTAGGTCTTATCCCAGGGTCGGCATCTCTAACGGCAACTGCGAACACGGACCCGCCTTCTATGTGGTCACCGTCAAAACGGACCCAGTACCGTTTCAGGGGGGCAATAAGGCGCGCCCCCTCAAGCGTGAGAGACAACGAACCTGTCGCACCAACGAACGCACAGGTCTGTGCACCATCAACACGACACAGGATTGTCCCGTAGGGCTTCCCACGTAGTGCAGAGTCCTCCGGTACCAGTGCCTCGCCTGCCCCGGTCCCAAACTGATAGTCTGCCGTGGCGCGAAGTATTTCTTCCAACTGATTACGAGGTCCGGGCGATAATGAGAGTATATCGCTCAGATCTTTGAGGGTTTCTCTCAGTCCCTCCAGAGACTGCTTACTGGTGGCCGAGTGGCCGTCTGTTGTGTAGACTATACTCTGCTCAATGCGAGACTCAGCCGCCTTCATTGCTTCCTCATACCCTTCTGCTACGTGAGCCACTACCACGACAGATTTGTCGAACTTCGCCAGGTGTACAGCCAACGCTTCACCTGCTATGCTGACTTCCTCGGCGTCCCAGTCACCAGTGACCGGAACGTCGTAGACGGACGCAGGATACGCCCGCTCAAGCTCTCTCGGCACAACGCCGAGCGGAGAAGTAACGATAGCTTCTGCAGCGAATTGCCTTCCTCTGTGAAGCCCGGAGTCTATGGCTTGCGTGAACAGCTTGTGTGACTTCGAATCGGAATAGGGCTTCCGTGCAGAACACGGCAGAACCACTACTAGCTTCTTGTGCTTTGGTGGAGCATACCTTGATGCAACATACTCACGGAACCGCCTCACAACAGGTGAGTTGTAAGACTCGGGACCGACAAGTGGCAGAACCCCACCCCCAGATGAACTGGTGAACTCCTCAAGGTAACCATACAGCCTCTTGTCAACCATTCTCAAAATGGTGGCATGCGCAGTGCTTGAGTGAGTCATGGACTCGACTAGGTACCTTAGACGACCGGCATGAGCAGCCTGGACGCTCTCGGAGAGGAGAGACTCATACACGCCCACATTGTGGCTGACTAGAGTGCTATCACCAAGCTGATCGGGAGTGTCTGCCATGCTTCGCCAAGACACACACGCGTGACAGGGGCAGTATCTCAGCTCTGCAGACCCTGCGACGTCCTCAGATCCCATTGGCCATAGGCGAATTCTATGAAATGCAGCCCCTGCCGCTCTGCCTATGTCGATGATATCGAAACCCAGATAGACGAGCAAGGGAATTGCATTCGGGTTCACCCTCCCGAGCGCCAATGCCAGCCAGTTGCACGGAAGACGCGCGCGCAAGGACAAGGACCTCATGTCTTCGGGACCCAGACTACCATCAATGAGAAATGCTGCGGCGTGAACACCCAGCTTTGAGAACTCAGGAACAAGTGAGTCCATGTCCTCTGGACGAAGCCGCGGCGGGATTCTCACTATTGCACGAGATGCGGCGAGGTCCTCTCCATGATTATTGAGAACGCTCAGCTGCTCATGCAGCAATGCTACGGCAAATTCAGGACCAAGACTGGACGAGGGCGGCAGTGATGGCAGTAAGACATCTTCATCAGACCTGATGCTATGGACAAGAGCAGAGTCTATAGTCCCTAAAGAAGGGAGTACGGCTATCCTTTGCTTGGACTCTGGTTCGTCATCCCGCCCAACGGTCCAATACGTGAGTTTCACCTCAGGGATGCTCACGCCGGCAATCAGTGTTGGAGTCGGTGTGGACAGGGATCTCAACTTGAGATTGCCGAAGCGAGCAGGACCATCGTGGCCACGTTCGATGAGAAACTCCATTTCTTTGATCATGCTCCTTGCTATACAATCGGTTGATATCCCGAGTATCCAGTGGTGTCGACCTTCGTTTCAGCACTGCTCAAGACCTGTCTGATGCTGTCGAGTGCTCCGAGCTTGAAGAGTGGTTGATTGTTGTTGCCACACTGGTAGGAGTAGGTGCAAAGTGGACAGCCATCTACTGTCTTGCAGTCACAGCCGGCAAGAATCGTTTCAGCTCTTCTGAATGCCTCTTCGAGTCTGGTGAACAGGAGCTTCGATGCTCCATTGCCGCCCGGACTCCCATCGTAGACAAAGATGATTCCGGAATCACCCATTGACACACCTCCTATCTCCCTCGTGCCCCCGCCCGTCAGCATGTCACTTGACTCGATGATTACATGCTCAACTGCATGGAACGTGCCCCCGTACAGCTCCTGGAGGCTCATCTTCGGGCCCTCCATGCTTTCGAGTCTGTGAGTCTGATAGCCGTTGACAGACTCCGCCGGCTCTGGCATCGAAAAGGCAAAGCCACGAGTCTGGTAAGTGTACGCAAGTGGCGTGGGGAGATCAGATCTGCTCATGATCTTCCCTGAACGGAGGTCCTTCTTGACGAACCCTGTGACGGTCTGAGTCATCTCAATACTGCAGTAGACGACACCTATTCCCATGATCTTCCTTTCCTCATGGACCTTGAGTATCCTAGGCATCGTCATGTACAGTGGACGCGTGTAGCTACTTCGGTCCTGCAGAGGGATTACCTCGGCAACGCCAAGTCCTGGAGCATATCTGAAGTCTACAGACTGGTAGTTCTTTCCACCATGCAAATATGTTGCACCTGCATGGAGCTCTTGCGCGGCCATGGGCATTGAACGCTCTCCAAGGTTTCTTCCTCCTGACTTGATTTGGACTGTGTCGCCAATGCCTCTGACATTGTAGTCTCTCCATTCCTTTCGAGCTCTGTTGGCGTCCTTCACTCTCACCCGGTCGCCATCCAGCACTTCCAGAAGACCTTCTCTCTCAAGGGACTCTATGATGCTGCGCTGGCGCGGAAACTGTGACAGCTTCAGCTTCCCGCTCATGGCCGCAGCAAGAAGCTGATAGCGGCCTACAACCTCATTCTCGGGCTCCATGTATGCGGAGTCTATGTCAGTGAAGTATTTGTCAGGCTTGTGCCTGTAGAAGGATGAGATTGGATCATTCTCTCGAAGTGCAAGGACCGCAACACTCTCCTGGCCCTTCCTTCCTGCTCTGCCGATTCTTTGAGTCAGTCTCGTGATGGAAACTATCATGCTGACAACGCTGTCAAGGTCTCCGATGTCAATCCCAAGCTCTAGGGTTGGCGTCGACACGAGCACAGGCAGCTTCCCTGACCTGAACTGGTCCTCCACAGTACTTCTGTGAGTCTTGGACAAGCCTGCTCTATGGACCTCGGACTTGATTCCTCCCTCTTTTAGAAGCATGTTGAGCAGCTCGGCTTCGGTATGCGTGTTGCCAAACACCAGTGTCTTATACCCGCCCCTGTTAATCATCTGAATTAAGTTGACCATCATGGCGTACTTGCTGCGATTGCCGGGGTAGTACATGAAGAAATGAAACGGTCCACGCCTAGCCGACTTGGACTCTATGAGTTGGACTGGTCTGTCAAAGAGCATCTCCCCGAATTCCGCCGGATTAGAAATGGTTGCAGATGCGCCGATGACTTGGAACCTACCCGACTCCATTTCCAGCCGCTTCAGGATGTAGTACACGTTTGCGCCCATCGAACCTGTATACATGTGAATCTCATCTAGTACGACGTATCGAACACTCCTCAACAGCGGGACTAGTCGTGACTGATTCCACCCTAGATGGTAATGCAGGACATCGGGGTTGGTCAGGAGAATATCAGGCGGGTTCTCGTAGGTTTTCTCCCTCTGGTTCTGTGGCACGTCCCCGTCAAAGATGCCGGCGCTGAGCCCTGACACCTCGCACATCTGCGAGATCTTGTCGAACTGATCCCTAGCCAGAGCCTTTGTGGGATAAATCAGAAGCGCTCTGACTCCGGAATGTTCGAATGTTTCGCCCACAGTAACCAGAAGCTGTCGTACAATCGGCAAGATGAATGCCTCTGTTTTACCTTGGCCGGTCGGGGCTACTATGACTGCATCCTTGCCATCCAGTATAGTGGAAACGGCCTCGTCTTGGAACTTGTATAGTCTTTCGATTCCCTTCTTTTGCAGCAACTCCTTCAGTCTAGCTGGAATCTTGACGTCGGCTACGGCGCATCCATATTCGGCGTCTGCCGCAGCATTATAGCGATAACTGACCAAGTAATCCCGGCCAATATCAGCTAGACGACGCAGGGAATCTGGCAGCTCGTCAACATTCTTCCCCCCTGCCGCGAGTAGTCTGGCTATTTCTTGAGAGCTCTGTACTCTTGAACTACCACCTCGCGACTGCCTCTTCTTTCCGGTCGCCTCGATTGAAACAGGCTCAAGGGTCTGCCGCTTCTTGTCTGTTCTCTGCATCGTGTCTGTTGTGAGCCCGCCTTCTCTGACTGATTGAGTGTATGCCTCATAGGCCTCAAGCAGATCCCGATACTTGCCATCGATGCTGGTGTCGCAATTGCCGCATCTCACTGTCCATATCTGGTCCACTTTGTATATGTCCAGCTTCGAACCACATTTGAAACAGTGAAGGACCGGCACTGAACCACCCAAGACCCTGCACTTGGCCCGTGCAGCGCTTATCAAAGTATGGCAGTGTCGTAGGGTGTAACATTTCAGGAGCCGAGTCGTATCACAACCGTTAAATGCGGTTGTGCATGATTGATGCACAACCCAGACAGTGGAGAGGTATTCCAATGGTTGAAGAAATAAAGGCCGATCAGCTTGACCTTATTGTCGGTAGCAGCAAGCTAGTCTTTGTCGACTGTATGGCCGTGTGGTGTCATCCATGCAAGACCCTCGGTCCGATGCTTGAGGAGCTGGATGAGAAATACAAGGAAAGAGGGTTCAAGGTCGTCAAGATAGATGTGGACAGGAACCGAGACTTCAGCATGAAGAACGAAATCAGTAGTGTACCTAGTGTCTTTGTATACAGCGAAGGCAAGCGCGTCATATTTGATGACGGCAGAGGAAAGAGGATGGACAGGCTTGTTGGCGTGATGCCACAAGAGGTCTATACGGAGATTATTGAGAATCTGCTGTCGCTACCAGCCTAGTCATCGTCGGTCATGTCTTGAGCGAAGAGCACTCTGAAGAGCCGCCTGTCTTTGAAGGCTGCGCTGGAGGACTTGACAACAAGATTCATAATCGCGACAAAGCCGGACGAAAGGTAAGTGATTCTGTTTGGTAAGCGACGTAGACCCTGCATCAATCAAGAAGGCCATCGCAGAAACAAGGCTTCTTTTCGTTGACAGCTGGGCCCCGTGGTGTGGACCATGTGTCGCTCTGACACCTGTGCTCGAAGAACTGAGCGAGAAGTACGCAGGTAATCCCAATGTGAAGTTCTTGAAGATCAATACCCAGAACTACCCGCATTTTGCCTACGAGAATAACATCAACGCAATACCTTGTGTTTTGGTCTACTTCGAGGGCCAGCCCGCCCGTTTTGAGTCCCTAGATACCAGAGGTGGAAAGCGTGCCATGACTGACCGTCTGATAGGACTCAGGCCCGCGGAACACTATGAGAGAGTCATCCGCCTCTTTCTTGGATGATGCATGAAGACTCATCGAGCTGATGTTAGTTTAAAAGTTCAGACTGCTCGCTAGAGAACCATACGAAGTGAGTCTATGCCAATCCATCCTTTTGGAGACCGCATGCCGAAAGTGGACCCAACGGCGTTTGTGAGTCCTCAAGCCACCATTGTGGGAGATGTAGAGATAGGTGCCAAGACGAGCATTTGGCCCGGTGCAGTGATACGTGGTGATCAGGCCTCTGTCAGAATAGGAGACAGCACGTGCGTTCAGGACAGTGTGGTCATCCACGCCCACACAAAGAACAACCCGGCCATAATAGGCAACTTGACAATCATTGGCACTGCTTCAGTCATTCATGGTGTCTACATAGGTGACAATGTAAGCATCGGGGACGGTTGTGTCGTCTTCGATGGAGCCACCCTCGGTGAGGGCGTGATGCTGGCACCCGGAAGCATTGTACCCGCCAATGTTGTGATACCCCCTAGAAGCATGAATTCTGGTGCCCCTGCTGCCCAGATACGTGAAGTTTCAAGGGAAGAGGTTGGCAGGCATACAGCAAAGGCTGAGACCATCGCTCTGGTGTTCCAAAAGCTGAGGAGATGGCAGACCTAAGCCTGAATTACAGGGTTTCTCTCGAGACACCGGTCAGGCTCTCGCAGCCATCACTGGTTATGAGTAGGACATCAGCTATTTTTGCGCAGCCAGCCTCCGAATCATAAACTGTCGGGTGCACAGAGAACACCATGCCCTCACGAAGGGTTGACTTGCTCTCAGGGATGATGTAAGGGGGCTCATGAACGTCAAGTCCAACTGAACTGCCGATAGGTTGCATGATCTGTATCGCCGGAGGACCACTCTTCACCATCCTCATCGCCTGAGTGGCCGCGTCTGAGATCTTGGCATCAGGAGCCATCAGGTCTTGGAGCGCCGTGCTAATAGCTAGAGCGGAGTCGAACAGCTTCCGCTGTCCCGCTGATGGAGTCCCGGCATGTACAGTCCGAGCCACCTCGACAAGGTACCCCGAGTGACTCACCGTGATGTCGACAACGACCAGCTCATTGGTGTTCACTCTTGTGGCAGTCGGCTGAGCGAATGGAAAGCGAGCATGATTGCCTGCGAGAACTGCAGCCCTGATGCCGCGCAACTCACCCCCTGCACCTCTCATCGCTGCCTCAATCTCAATTGAACTCTGGGCCTCGGTCTTGCCTCCGACCACGGTCTCCAGAGCAGTCCTGACACCAATCTCAGAGATTCTGACTGCTTGGCGAATTGCATCGATCTCGGCCGCATCCTTAATCTGTCTGAGTCGCCAGAGAGCTTTTGAAAAGTCTTTGAAACCGGCTCCGGGGAGTGCAGACTTCAGACCATCGAAGTCTCTCATGGAAAGAGCGTCGTGCTGGATGCCTAACATGGCATTCTTCGCGCCCGCCTCTTTGAGGACTTCGAACACGCAGTCCCAAAAGCCCGGTCCATGAGTCGGATACCAGTCCTCAGAAAGCACGTGGTCAAAGGATCGCACCTTGGCGATTGTCGACTCCTGGCCCATGGCTTCGCGTTGAAGATCGGACACTATGAGATACGGCTGCTGGCTGTTTACGAGAACACATCCAACAGGAAGACTGTCATTCACACTTCCATAGCCAGTCAGATACTGAACGTCGGTCTTTCGCGTGACTAGCACTGCATCCACTGTTTCATGCTGCATCGCCCGATGAACTCTGTCGATTCTCTGTGGTGTGAATTGCATTGGATGCATCACTGGACCATAGTATGTTCAGACCTAGCCATGAGAAACCTCGGCCAGTCCTCTACCGTGCCAGTCCCGCCGCATTTAAGCTTCACGACAGCGGAAGCCGAACGCACAGGCGACAGACACGGTTCCTCCAATGAACCGCATTAGTACTCGCCCTTCCGTTTGATACCATGCCTGTTCATTACCAGACCGTGGGGAGTATACATCTCTCTCTGTTGAAACAGCTGTACTGGAATTGGCGAAATCGGAAACCTTTCCTCTCATCGACATAGCTTGGCTGCTCAGCTGTAGAGGTATGCGGCAATTGCTGGGCTGCCCACACCTATGCTCAGTAAGGGCTCCGGATTATCCAAGGTCGTACTATAGGTGCCATCAACACGGTTGTACCAGCCCGCGTCGTGCATGATATATGCGTCTGGGTCCAAGTCGTAGCCGAACACGCCGTTGAGTCCTGAGGGAAGATCGACATAGATGTTGGCAACATCGGGATGATAGAGGGAGCTAATCCCAATGAGCACAAGGAGGCCCGCGTCAGTGAAAGTCACATTCTCGAAGAAGAAGAATGTGAGCCGCCCGGTGGCTCGATAAGTAAAGTCCTTCCCTAGCACTGCACTGTTGCTGTAGGTCACCGTGGAGTTCAGATTGGTGCCATCCCAGACACCAAGACTGTAAGGCTTGGCGGTGCCAAGGACCACGTTCACAGAGCGCATCCTCACGTACGCATCCAGACCCACGCCCACGTATCCATAGGTCATGTAACTCTTGCGTATCAGACCGAACGCAGAGCTCCTGAAAGTAGGCTCGTAGAGCTGAATGTCGAAAGAGTAGATGAGAGAGCTGTCGTTCACAAAGGAGATCGTGAGGTTGCAGTCCCGGAGGTCATCTAGCGACACATAGACATATTCCGTATCGATGTCGCTGCCTGAGGGAAACCTCTCCTCAAGGTGGAATTCGGTCCCGTACGGGTTGAACGTGAGCACTGTCACGACGCCAGTGGTCGTCACCACTACAAGCACGAGGAGCGCGGCGATCTTGCGGTTCACGTGTCTTCCATCCTCTAGATCTTCTCTGTTCAGCTGCTCACTTCAGCTATATAGATATGCGATGACGGTCGGGCTGCTGACACTTATGATAGCCAAGGGAGGTGGGTCGCCCCAAGTTGTGCTGTATGAGTCATCGATTCGTGCGTACCAGCCCTCGTCATGCATGATGTAGGGCTGCGGGTCCTCGCAGTAGTAGAACTTGCCATTGAGCATCGGAGGCAGGTCCACATACACGCAGACCATGTCGGGGTAGGGCTTGGTGGGTCCAATCCGTGCTTCGAAGCCCCCAAGAGTGAAATTGACGTCCTCGAGGAAGATGAACCTGAGAGTCCCGGTGGCTTCGTATCTCAGACCCCGGCCGAGCAATGCACCGTTGGTGTAGGTCACTGTGCAGTTAAGATTGACGCCTTGCCAGATGCTTAGGAGGTAGGGTTTCCCAATCCCCAGTGTCAGGTTGAGTGACCTGATGCGGACTGCCGCATTGAACCTCACAAAGATGAGAGCAGTGTTGTTCTCTACTGTCAGCTGAAATGCAGAGTTCATGAGTATGGGGCTGTACAGCTGGATGTCCATTGCGTATACCAGAGAGGTGTCGTTGACGAACGAAACCGTCAGGTTGCAGTCTTCGAGATTGACCAGCCCTAGATCCACAAAGGATGCTGTGATGCGTCTGTCAACGGGGAATCTGTTCTCAAGGTGGAACGTGTCGCTGTAGGGGTCCACAACCAAGAAGACGCCCATCCCTGTCGTGACCACGACCGCAACCACGATGAGCGCTTGCATTCTCCGATTCAACATCCTGTCCTCCTCTGCCTGTTCGTTCCTCACTGCACTACTTAAGCCCTGTTGGCCGACCCTTGGGAACGCGACTGTACCAAACCTATGAACACCGTCAAGGACAAGGCTGAAGGGACCGGGCTGGTAGGCCCAGATTCCTGTTCAGTGCTACGAGTTCTCCACCTGTCACGCCAGTCATCTTCTGGCTCGAGTTCTGTATCAAGGCTGCACTCAGATGACGAAGAGTCTATAAGTCAGAGGCGGCGCTGGCTATCGAGGGCCGTAGTCTAGCTTGGACCCATGAGAATTACTGGAGCTCATGGGAAGCTAATAAGGCACCAGCCTCCGGAGTTGGTAGTCGCCGGTTCACAGGAGTTGACTCACAGCTCTTGGCCAAAGAATCCGGCCGGTCCCGCCACTTATTCTGTATCGGATTCCTGTCGGACTTTAAATCAGATACTGCACGACCTATTGTAAGACCCGAGGCTTCCTCCATGAGTACAATCGAAGAAACCCTCACGCCAGAAGAGTCGGTCGTAAGAAGATTCACGAAGTACCTGAACGGCCCGATGGGCCGGATTGTCCTCGAGGCCCTCGACGAGGGCGAGAGCTTTGTTCTGCAGACCGCGTCCCATACGCTCCGAGTGATGAAGAAGAAAGGCCGAGCGATCGTTACTCCTGTCCACTAGACTGTTGACAAGTCCATGCACAACGAAGAATCTATAAGTCATACTCATCCCGCTAAACAAGGGCCGTAGTCTAGCTAGGGCTCATGAGCCCCATTGGAGCTCATGGGAAGCACATAAGGCACCAGCCTGCGGAGTTGGTTGTCGCCGGTTCGCAGGAGCTGACTCACAGCTCTTGGCCAAAGAATCCGGCCGGTCCCGCCATCCTACTTTTCAGTCACGCGCGCCCCACAGCTTCATGCACCCAGTATTTTCTCCTGGTTCATCAGCCACCATGCGCCGCGTTTTCCCTTCACAAGCCCTCTCTCGTGCTTCAGTATACGCGCACCGATGATCTTCTTGGCGCGCACGTTCAGCTTGTCAATCCTGTCAAGGATTGCGCGACGAGTAAGGCGCCGCCCATCTTTGCTCCGCAGACTCTCTGCGAGCTCAGGAGTAGTTGCTCCTTCGTGCTGAAACAAATGAGCCAGAAGCTTCCTGTCAATGTCATCACGGCACACTTGATTCTTCACTGATTCTCGCATCCCTGCGAGATAGGTGCTGGTAGACTCCAAGCTCTCCAAGTGATCCACGCGCATCTTGAGCTGACCAACGTCATCGACCAGCTCCTTGACGACAGGCGGGATTTCCTGATCGAGTTTCCAGAGAACTGCATCCTTGATGAACTTCTGACGCCCATCACTCTCCGCGATCAGGTCAATCCGGTCAAGGATGTCTTGCTCGAAGCGGACACGAATACTCACTTCCCTGCTCTTCGCAGCCTTGCCCATCTCGTTCGTATTCTCCTAGTCAGTCCTTCTCGAAGAAACCTATGCCGAGCGGCGGAACCGTCAGAAACGGTCTTGGCCAAGACCTACGGCAGTGTACCTCCGACACAGTTATAACATCAGCGACTGGCTCCACGGGCAAAACGGACGACGGTGAGAAGTCCAATGGTCAACAAGGACAAGGCTGTGAAACGTGAGCTGACTAGGCTCAGGAAGACACAGAGCCCCCATGTGGTCGACTTCAGGCGCATGCGTACCCTCCGCACTGCCAAGGGCAAGTTCTGGGAATCAAAGAAGACCGTCGTAGCTCGTGCCGAAGCTGTCAAGTCGGCTGATGAGTCCGGCAAGAAGCCAAAGCCAGCGGAAATCGAGGAGATTGAGCCAAGTCCCGAGGAAGAGATCACAGAAGAAGAGGAACTTGAGGGACTGGACGAAGAGGACGAGAACGCCGACGATGAGTCCTGAGCGGCCGATGATTGGCGCAGAACATCCGAAAACCCCTCCCGGCGTATCATCATGCTTCTTCATTCTGTGAGCTGGGGAATGCCTTATTTTGTGGTTCCACTCTAGGGAGGAGCCGGATGGTTACTCGAAATGCGCACTGTGGTCACTGTCATTCTCCTTCTTATTGTCGCTTCATTTGCTGTCTTGCCTACAGGAATTGCGGCTCCTCCTGTCACATTGACAGAGAGCCAGAACTCATTCCTGCAATCTCAAGATTTCGTAGCAGGAAGAGTACTTGCAGACGAGTCACATGTGGACCGAGGTTCGGACATGTGGACACCCGGCAATGCTTCACTGTTTGGCTGGCTGTTGGAGGAGTATGGCTACAATGTGTCCAACAACTGGGACACACCACTCGACAGTGGCATCCTAGCAGACTATGACGTCCTCAGCCTGTTCTTCCCAATGGTCCCACTCACAAGTGGAGAGGTGGACGCGGTTCACAGTTTTGTGGACTCAGGGGGAGGTCTTCTCCTGGTTGGCATCGACTACACCACGGCAGGCTGGGAGTATACTCCCGCGAACCTAAACCCGATAGGTGAAACCTACGGCATCACGTTCGCTCTGGACACTCTTCAGGGCAGATCCCTGCGGAGCAGTGGCGAAATCGTCAATCACAGTGTGACGCAGAACGTGACATCGCTTCATTCCAGCGCTGACCAAATGAGGGGATGCTCATTAGTCGTCGTCAGTCCTGCCACAACTCTTGCAACCATAACCGGCAAAGCATTTCTAGCAGTTTCTGAATCAGGCGCCGGACGAGTGGTCGCCGTTGGTGGCCCTGCCCCGTTCTTGCGGTATCGTCAGGACAGATTGCAGGTGAGCCCTAATGATCACTTCCAACTCACTCTCAACATAGTGGACTGGCTTGCAGGCAATGCACCCAGACTGGTCAACCCTCCCGAAAAGGCTGTGATAAAGGTCGGACCAGGCCCAGCCCTCAACAGCACACAGCTAGAGGAATATGTCATCTTTAACGGTGCGATTCATGATCATACCGTGTACAGTGACGGCGAGGATACACCCGAGGACATGGTCATTGCTTCACTAAAAGCGGCTCTGGACTTCTTTGTGATCTCTGACCACATCCACATGAACGTTGGAACCGAGGGCATCTATGGAGCTCTGGCAGCAAGGAGCTACACCGATGCATATGGGCTTGACTGCTCAATCATCGTTGGTGCAGAACTGTCGAGCATTCCTCATACAGTCGGATTCCCACTCACACAAAACATCTATGCGAACGTCATCCAGAATGGTATCGATGCTATTCATGCACAAGGCGGCATTGCATCGTTATCTCATCCCACAATGGATGCATCGTATATTCAGGTCTGGGAGGACTTCGTAACGTATGGGTATGATGCCTTCGAGGTTGTCAATGATGGTTTCTTCCATGGACTCGGAGAGTCATGCTACTTCAGATCTTTCATAGGGGCCTCTGATGGTCATCAGGCAGCAAGTGTTGGACTTGTGAGGAATGCTGTGTTCGTCAAGAACCCCACTGGGCCGAATGGCACAATCTCAGGTGCGGATTTGGCCGATGCAGTCGTCAACCGAAGACTGGTCAGCATAGACCTTCATAATGGAGTGATCTTCGGACAAGGGATCTGGGTGAATCGCTACCTCGCGCTCTGGACACAAGCAGAGAACGCGATTGCCGATGCGCGCACAGAGATAGAAGCAGTCGAGGAAACAGGAACCAGTGTTGGACTTTCTAGGATGTACCTCGAAAAAGCTGAAACGGCGTTGGACTGGTGGAACCCATCAAGGGCGTTGGACGCAGCAACTGACGCCATGTCTGAGAACATCCTAGACCTTGACCTTGCTCCGACAGAGCCCAACTTGGGTGTCACCAGCCCCAACAGTGATGTGACACTGACAATCAGGCTCACGAACAGACACGACCATGGGGTGCAGCTGAACGGGACGGTCTTCCATTCCACGTCTCTCATCTTTGATCAAGCGTCCAGACAGATACTAGCAGGCCCAAACTCCACGAAAACGACTGACTTCGCCGGCACAACGACAGACTTTGGCTATGTGAGGGCCCTTTTGAACCTTCGATCACTGAACATCACAGAGAAACCCGGTGCCCTCATCCTTGAGATGGGAGGAGTCGTTTCAAACGTCAGTTTCAAAACTACGAATGCCGTCGATGGAATCGATGTGTCCATCAAGCTCCTCATGCGTAGGGCGGACAGCCTGTGGATCGCATCAGCACAGATCGTTTACGACGACGACACTGGAGAGCATACGGCAGACCTCGTCAACTTGGGTGATGGGTATAGCATAACCCTCGGGCCCTACATTGGAACTTTAAACTTCACATTCCAGATAGTCGTCGGTGATGTCCTCGGCAACACCTTCCTAATTGACGGAGGAACTCACGAGATTGGTGGGACTACAGGCACGACTTGGCCAGTGGTATTGGTGATTGCCGGCGGTCTGGGGGCTGTGGCTGTTATCATAGTCCTATTCGCTCTGAGAAGAAGAAGATGACATCTGAATGCGCCCCATCATGCATGACGGCCAAGTTATCCAAAAGGATAAGACCCAGTACGAGGAAATGCCCCTGTCGAGCTCGAGCAACAAGAGATCTCAAGCAGACGCTCAAGGCAGCTGAGACCATCCTGAAACCATGGGGCACTGGCTATGACTACTCTTCGCGACATAGTGAAACACCTACAGACCATCTCACCTCGAGATTTCACCATTAGAGGATTGGAGAGTCGAGTTGAGATCGGTCCCCAGACCGAGAGCGAACAGACAAGAACAACTATCGGCAGAGTCCTTGTTGCGACATATCCTTCTGCAAGGGCAGTGGCAAAGGCTTCGCAGGACAAGGCAAATCTCCTGATTACATTCTGGCCGCTGTTTCCCTATCTTTTGGACAGACTCTGCGGGCTTGATCTGCTTCGAGTGAGGCTCCTTACGAAGAACTACATCTCGACCTACGTTATCGGTAGTGCCTGGGCTTCTGCAAATGGGGGCTTGACAGATGCTCTCGTGGACACCCTCGTTCTCAAGAACATACGTGATTTCAGGACCGTAGGTGACAACTCAGAGGCGGTCCCACTTGGAAGAATCTGCGAGCCGCCAAGTGTGTTGAATCATTCAGGTCTTGTGAATAGTCTATCAGAAAAGGTGGGCGCAGACAGTGTTCTGTTTACTGGGAGTCTAGATGACGAGGTGAAGTCAGTTCTTGTCATTGCGGGCAGTCTCGTCGATGTGTCCGAGATTGTTCAGGCGGTAGGGCAGGACATCTCGACCGTCGTGACTGGTGAGCTCTCCTCAGAAACAAGGATGATTGCGGCCGAAGAAGGTCTCAGTGTAATCGAACTAGGACCATTCCGGACGGAGGAACCGGGCATGAAGCGTCTACGAGATCATCTGGCCCTAGAGTTCTCTGAGCTAAAGATGGACTTCATCGAGTCATCTCCGTTAAGTAGGACGCTCAGACCCTATGCTCATGATATGGCATGAGTTCTCTTTCCACCCTTCAGCTGCCGATTGGCCCTGCGCACCAAGACCACGTTCTTGTTGCGCGCAACTCCGACATCGTGAGCGACAGGAAGACACTTGGTTCTCATGATGTAGACCACCGGGCATTTGAGCTCTATCTCCGTTAGGGACTCATAGTTGCCCATCCCCTTCGCAACCACGAGGTCGGATGAAAAGAGAATGCGCTTGAAATCCTCCGAAACTCGGTCTAGTATGATGCCAATGGTTGGGGCTCCGGTGTCCGCCACCTCGTCCGCGCAGGCAGCGAGACCCACCTCCTCTGCATCCACAGACGTCGCATCATTCAGGACTGGACCTCCTCTCACGACTGCCACTACCTTGGAACCAAGTCGCCTGATTTCTGAAATCAGCAACATATCGAGGACTACCTCACCTGAGTTGTCCAAAAGGTACGTCACGTGCCCTGACTTACGACAAAGCTGTCTAAAGGCGTTGATATGATCGACCGCAAGATCAGTTTCAGCTTTGGTCATGACCTCTTTCAGATCATCAAGTTTGAAATCCCGACCAGCCACGTCAAACTCGATGGCATTTGCCGCAGCCGCAACAAGCGTAGCCCTTCTGAATCTGGCTGAGGGGTTTGGCCCACTCTCAACAAACGTTTTGAGTTCAGGGAGCATTCGCATGGCAATCTGGTTGGACTCGTGCTTGAGAGCCCTGTATGGGTCCACGCCAGTCATCTTCTGCACGAGCAGGTCTCTGTCCGTTCCTAGGTGACTTGGCACTGCATTCCCATCAAAACTCTCCGCGAGGAAGCCAGTCATAGCTGCGATTACTCTCATCTGTAGGTCCGGATCAGAAGTTGCCAACTGGACTTGCTTCACAGCACGTTCCAGCAGACAATGTGCACACTCCAGACTGACCTTCAACAATCATCACCAAGTCGAACGCTCACAAATCCTGTGAAAACGGAACGAAAGATACTATCTCCTCAGCGGGGCGATGAGGCTTCTGAGCGCGGCCTCTGGCTTGTCAGACTTCGCAACCGCTGACGCGAGTAGGACTCCTTGAGAGCCCAGCCGAATAGCCGCAACCACATCATCGCCAGTACTAATACCCGCTCCGCACAGAATGATGACTTCACGGTTCACTGCACGTATCTTCTCTACTGTGCCCGTGATGATCTCTGGCTGAGCCTTTGAAACGGAGATTCCAGACCCTATTAGCTCGGGGGGCTCAACAGCGACTGCCGTTGGCTGGATGGAAGCAGCGGCCACACTCACCGACGGGTTGTTTGTGCACACGATTGTCGACAACTTCAGTTTCTCGGCAATCCTCACTGCCTCTTCGATGTCTGCAAGCTGCATCCTCTTCTCGGAGTGATTCAGGAGTGTGCCTTTACATCCTGAGGCTACCAACGCCTCAGCCAGCGTGTGACCTGTGAAGCGACCGGCTTCACCGGGATCCATGTGCTGTGAAAAGACAGGGATACCGACCGAACTGCTTACCCTGTAGAGATCTGCAGTCTGCGGAGCGACGACTGTCGACACGTCGTACTCCCTTGACACCTTCTCACAAATCTTGGCCAACTGAACGGCCTTCTCGCCGGTGGCCTGAGGATAGGTCTTGAAGTTGATCGCTATCAGTGGAGTCTGTAGTCTAGTCATCCGTTTCTCTCCTGTCTCGGATGGCTTCCAACCGTCTTGCGCTCCTCTTATGTTGCGCGGTCATCAAGCAGAGGTCATACTGCCATAGGCCGGCCGTGGAACCCAACATCAGTGGCCCAAGTGCCGAAATACTCTACCTTGCTGCACCTATGAGGAGCTTCAAGAGCGGCACTCTTGCAAAGCCCCGTTTGTTCAGGGAGCTGATATCACTGCGAAGCTCGATTTTGATGAATTTGCCCGGCTCCGCGTTTCTGTAGTAGCGCATGTATGTGTCGGAGAAGTCTTTGAAAGTGACACAGGAGAGCAGATCATTCACTGCATCGTTTGAAACACGGATGAACACGTCTTCGTCGTAAGCCGTGCCCGGCTCTATCTGTACGCTACCCATGGCTTTCTTCTCGACCTTGAACCGGTCACCCATGGCCATGAAGGCAAGGAGGAACTCGTCTGTGTTCTCCATGCTACCAGCTATCCCTGAATCGCCAAACATGTACTTGAAACGGTCTGGCAGTGACTTGTGGTATGGAATCGTACTACCCCTGTCAGCAACCTTGACCTCTGTCACCTTGGTTTCTGGTACTTCATACGTCTTGGCGGGTTCTACCTTCGGGATTTCTGGAACAATCTCTTTGACGGCTTCTTCCTTCGGGAGTTCCCAAGTCGGCTCTGCAATCTCCTTTTCTTCGGGAACTTCCTCAGACGGCTCCCCGTCGGCTTCCTTCTTGTCGCGCCCGAACAGTTTACGCCTTACCATGTGTAACATTCTCCGTGCTCGCAACTGAACAATGTCCTAGATGAGTGTCCCAGGCAGTCCATATGCCTATAGCAGTGGACCCTCTTGCTCGCGGATTACAGTGCCTAATTCCTTGAAAAACATAATTCATCTGTACGGGTCAATGAACCGGGTCAATCGGGATGACCCTCTCTAGCGAAGGAATCACTTTCTCAGGCTGTATCACAAGAGGTTGCTGAGCTGACGGCTTCTTGTCCTTCCAGAGCTCCTCCAACAGAAGATCCCGGATGGCAATGCGTATGACTTCAGAGCGGCTCGGGTACATGTCCTTGTGGATGAGCGTGTCCATGCCATCAACGTAGGACTCTGGCAGGCATATCGTCACTACTTTCATTCTACACCGTTCAAAGGACAGATGATGGTACTAAAGAAGTAGTGTCATTCCCTGATGCTCATCTGCGTAATATTCACTCCTTTGTCACTGTGAGCACTCCTTTGTAGTAGTTGGCAGAAAGGCAATACTCTAATAGATAGACATCCACCGGACCACGCAGCCGAAACCCACGTAGATCGAGAGCACCGAACTACGTGAGGATGGGCTTCAGTATTGATATCGTTATTCCAGTCTTGAGGTAGAGATCTATGAGTAAAGGTAAGCCGGGTGAAATCCGTGTAAGTCACATCCTAGTAGAAAAGCAAAGTCAGGCCCTAGAGATACTCCGCAAGATAACCCAAGATGGTGCAGACTTCGGAAAGATGGCTCAGCAGTTCAGCAACTGTCCGTCAAAGAAGAATGGCGGCGACTTGGGATGGTTCGGGAGAGGCAAGATGGTCCCAGAGTTCGAGAGGGCGGCCTTTGCCCTGACTGCGGGCCAGATGACTAAGGACCCTGTCAAGACTCAGTTTGGGTATCACTTGATCAAGCGTACTGGCTGAATGCTAGAAGTGGCCAATCAGTGCAAATCCGCATACAATGAAGAACCCGGGACGCAGGGATGATTGATTCTAGTCGGCGGATTTCGACGAGTCCTTCTTTGCGCCCTTCGGGCCTATCTCCTTCTCGGTGAAACGGTCTTTGTACTTGGCGAGGACCGCGGGGAGCGTCGTGTACTCCATGTCATGATCGTGTAGCCTGTGAGGCATGAATGGACCGAGCCGTCTCAGGTAATCGGCTATTTCCATTCCTCTCTCCCTCGAGATATCAAATGCAACATCGTCGAAGAGATCAACAGGCCCGACAAGCATTCCGTTGCTCACTTGGAAACCAAGGGCAATCACTCGTGGTGGACCGTCGAACCTTGTACATCTTGAGTCCTTGAGGCCCACTGGCAGGAGAGGACCCGAGTGAGAACCGCGCATCCATCCTGAAACTAGGTGCGGCAGGGTAAATGCTTCAAGGATCTCTCCCATTGCTGGCAGGCCTGAGTGGCCTCTTACGATCGCCACCGGGTCGTCCTTGCCCACGTACTTGCCGGCGATATGATGCAGCTTGTCAGTGCTTACCACGGCAGCAATCATCCCATCCTTTCTGTATACTCTCTTGAGCGCATACTTGCCCGTACTACCTATGAGGGCGAGAAGGTCATACATTTCTTCAGGACAGGACATCTCCAAATAGGCTGGAACCTCTCTCTCCACTTCTTGAACAACGAACTTGAAGCCCTGGTGAAAGTTGGGGTCAATCACGAGTCCTGCAGTGTTGAAGGGGTCTGCGAAAATCTTGAACAAGGGGAGATTGTAGGCGCCTGGTTCTGTTTTATCAGCACAGAACACAGCT
This sequence comes from Candidatus Thorarchaeota archaeon, assembly GCA_003345595.1. Taxonomy (GTDB): domain Archaea; phylum Asgardarchaeota; class Thorarchaeia; order Thorarchaeales; family Thorarchaeaceae; genus OWC5. The sequence continues at coordinate 31,055 of PRDI01000096.1, forward strand.
ATCGGTTCTGATCTTCTTTCCTCAAATGACATCTCTGCTGAGCCCGGACCCATTCCGCGCACGTTGCCGCTGAAGGTGTCGGCGAGCATGTCTTGGCCAGCAGCATAGATCTTCATCTCACGAGCCTTCTCCGTACACTTCATGAACGTGTCCCAAGCGAGCCTGTGTACGTCGGGGTTGCCTTCTCCCTTCTGATGAGTCATTATCAACTCAAGATCATCACCCGCGTTAGCAACGCGGAAGTCCTTGATGATCTTCTTCTCTACGCCCTCCTTCATTGACTTCCTGGCGATTTCGAAGATAAAGTCCGGTATCACCACATGGCCGGCCAACGAGCCAACGTCAGCTTTGATCACGCTGATAGTGCTTTCAATCATCATGCCTTGCTCCTGTTCCATCTATACCAAAATCTCGAAAGCTCTCTCCGGGGGCGTCAACCTCTGCCATGCCTTGTAATAGATGTTTCGAGTTGATGGCATTCCCGAGGCCCCAACTGGACAGTTATTCTACAAGCATATAATAGTTTGGAATGACGTGTACAAGGCTAAAGCCCCAGATTATCCGAGGAATCGCGAGCACACAAAGTGAAACAATGAAGTCCCGAAACGAAGATAGGCCACCATGTCCGCTGACCGTAGAGAGTGAATGACCATGCCGGGAACAAAAGTGTCTGCACGGAAACCCGTGACTCCTGATCGAAAACAGTATCACATAGAAGTCAAGGAAGGCGATGTCGCACAGACAGTGATACTCCCTGGTGATCCTCAACGGGTGGAGAGAATCAGTGCCCGTTGGGACTCCTTCCGGACTACGGGCATGCACAGGCAATTCGTTACTCATACTGGGGTGTACAAGGGTGTTCCAATCTCGGCCTGCTCCACAGGTATTGGCGGGCCGGGTACGGCAATCGTCATTGAAGAGCTCGCCAACGTGGGTGCGCGGGACTTCATTAGAGTGGGTTCGTGTGCCACACTGAAGAAGGAGATTCAGATTGGGGACCTAATCATATCTACCGGCGCAGTCAGACTGGACGGAACAAGCAAGCAGTACATACGCCAGGAGTACCCTGCAGCACCGTCATATGAGATTGTTCTGGCCTTGATAGAGGCCGCAGAAACATTGGGGGTAAAGTACCACCTTGGAGTTTCTGCATCGACGGACTCATTCTATCTGGGCCAGTCAAGGCCCGGTTTCGGTGGTTACGAGCAAGAGTGGAGTGCAGGCCTCATAAGAGAGCTGCAGAAGGCGAACGTGATGAACTTCGAGATGGAAGCCGCCACTCTGTTCACTTTGGCATCAATCTATGGCTTCAGAGCGGGAGCTGTGTGTGCCGTCTATGCAAACCGAGTAGCCGACGAGTTTGCGGTGAGAGGCGAAGATGCCGTCATTGACTGTGGCAATGAGGCCGCGAAAATCCTCGCTGAGATGGACACTCAGAAGACGAGAAAAGGCAAGAAAGCTTGGTCGAGAGCTGTCTTGAACTAGAAAGACGATGGTCGCTACATCTTGCCTATGTAGTAGTACTCGCCAATGGCCTTTTGCTGGGAGTCGAGTTGTGACCCATCCTTGTTAACACGAGGCCGTCCAGTCTGGGGATCGCGGCGGAATGTCACGCCCATCTGCTTCAGGAAGCTGTTCATACCGGCCCTCAGGGTCATCACCGATGAGGCATGACCAGACTTTCCGGGAATCCCGTCAAACACTACAAGATTGTCACTGAGATAGTCAGCCATGAGAAGAGAGTGTTCAACCACGAAGGATGTCCTCATACGGGTCTGAGTCATCCGACGGATCGCGCGTGAGCATGCCAATCGTTGCTCTACGTCCAAGAAAGCAGATGGTTCATCAAGCAGATAGATGTCAGCGTCGCGAGCAAGACAGGCGGCAATCGCCGCTCGCTGAAGCTCACCACCACTTAACTCAGATACCGCGTGATCCAATAGAAACTCAAGTTCCAGCTTCTTGATGACAGTTGTCTTGAATTCCGCACTCTCTATGAACTCGCCACCTGCTTCACGAAGAAAAACTCGAACAGGGCTGTTAACGTCGCCACTCAAGTACTGCGGCTTGTAGCTCACCCTGAGGTCTGTTCCAAGCAATGTCTTCTTGGGCGCTTGCCCTTCATCAGGCTCAAGTTGCCCAGCGAGCATTCGTACAAAGGTGGTCTTTCCGATACCATTCGGACCTAGAATGCCGATTACCTGGCCCTTCTTGACACCTCCTCCAGTGACGTGGAGCTCAAAGCCCTCAAACCTCTTGGTCATATTCCCATACTCGAGGAGCCTATCAGCACCAGCCCAGGTCACATCTTCAGTGGTCTGACCCTTGAACGATATTACTGTGTCACGGAAGCGCATGTTCTCATCGGGAATGTAGCCGTCTAGGAATATGTTGATGCCTACTCTGGTGCCATGTGGATGGGAAACGATACCGTATACTCCCGGGGTGCCGTAGAACATGCAGACCAGATCGGAAGCATAGTCCAGTATTGATAGGTCGTGCTCCACGACGACCACTGTCTTTCCGCCATCTGACAGGTGCCTTATTGCACGTGCCACACGGAGCCGTTCCCTCACGTCAAGATATGCAGTCGGTTCATCAAAGAAGTAGATGTCCCCTTCGCGCACAATGGCGGCTGTGATCGCAACCCGTTGAAGCTCACCACCACTGAGGAACTTGATCGGTCGATCCCATATTCCGATAAGGCTCATGTCTTCCTTGAGTCCATTGAGCCTACCTGATGAGTCGGCACCCTCCAGAAGCTCGCTGACTGGACGCTCAGCCAGAGCTTTGACCTTTGGTAGGTCAGTTATGTTCTGCGGCTTGTGAACTGCTACAATGGAGCCGGCCCGCATCTTCTCAAAGAACGGTTGCAGCTCTGAACCTCGATACTGGAGGATAATATCATCCCATGATGGAGGTGATTGGACACGCCCCAAGTTAGGCTGTAGTTCACCCGCCAGTATCTTTACTGTTGTCGTCTTGCCCACACCGTTCGGCCCTATGAGACCAAGCACCTTGCCTTCCTTTGGTATTGGAAGCCGGAAGAGTTTGAATCCATTGACGCCATATCGATGACTTGTGTCAGTTTCGAGCTCTTCGGGCAGGTTTACGATGCTTATTACATGATAGGGACACTTCTTCACGCAGATTGCCTCTCCGGAGCACAGGGACTCCGTAATCATGGGTGGCTTGTCCGGGCCGTCTGGAAACGTGACTGTGTCGTCGCCAGTCCTGACCCTTGGACAGAACCTCTGGCACTCGTGAGTGCAGTCTTTGGGTCTGCATCGCTGCCGGTCTATTACGGCTACACGCATCTCGGCTTCTCAACACCTAATTGAAACTGACATTGAAACTCAAAACACGATATTTAGCACTTTGGCTGTGTTAGTGCAAGTTTGGAAAGCCTTTTGTGTCTTAGCGCGGAGCCCATCTTGGCACAGACAGATGAAGACAATTGACAAGTTCCTTGACCTTCTCAATGGGGCGCGAAGATTGCGCATTGACGTGGTGGCACAACCAAGCGACCTCATGACCCAAATGAACCTCATACGAGCTAGGTTGTTTCTTAGGATTACAGGCAAGTCCTTGGGTTCCGTTCAGCCCGTTAGCACATCGGATGCAGACAACATCACTGAGGGCCTAGGAAAGGATCTGTCACCCTCAAGACGTCTTGCAAGAAGACAACTCTGAAATCCTGCGGCCAAGTCCCCAGACTTCGACAGAGCCATCCGATGTAGGTTTCGCATGGTTTGTCGTACGAGCTAGTGGCTGGGGCTCTCGTTTCTACAAGGAAGTCTAGTTAGGTGGTATCCGCTTGACACCATTTGTGTGCAACCATGAAGGCGCGTGTGACGGGGTCAAGACGTGTTGTATGGAAACCGAGATGACATTGACCAAGTCTGACATAGAACGTCTGGAAACTGTGGATCACCCAAAGGAGAGATTCCTCATTAGAACGACGGACGGCTTCTACCAGCTAAGGAATGTCGATGGCCACTGCTACTTCTATGACCCGGAAAAGAGGATATGCATAGTCTACACGTCGCGGCCCGATGGATGCAGATTCTATCCCATCATATACGACGCCCGCCGGCATAGATGCATTGTCGACAAGGATTGTCCGTCTAGAGCAACTGTCAGTCAGCAGGAGATACGCAAAGCCTGTCGTGACATACGCGTCTTGGTGGAGCGACTCATCGAGGAGGCGCACGAACGTTAGGACTCTTGCCGACCTTCATCTGCACTCCAAGGTGTCGGACGGAATCCAAGCACCAGGCCGCCTTGTTGCGATGGCCGCATCTATGGACCTTGGAGGCATCGCTCTTACCGACCATGACACCTTAGACGGTCTTCCAGAATTCATGACAGCTGATGGACCCGCGTGGCTAGTTCGAGTGCCCGGCGTTGAGATAAGTACCTACTACAGGGGAAGAGAAACCCACATTCTTGGCTATTTCGTGCCAGAGCATGCCAAGAATCTCAAGAAACAACTGTTGTATCTCGAAGAGTCAAGAAAGAAACGATTCCCAAAGATGCTGCGGAAGCTGAATGACCTCGGTATCACAATAGCTCAAGATGATATCGAGCCAGTCTTGCGTGGAGTCAAGGCACCCGGACGCCCTCATCTTGCACGAGTTCTTGTAATGAAGGGAATAGTGAAAGACTATGCCGAGGCGTTCGACACCTATCTTGGAGAGGGAAAACCTGCATACGTGCAGAGGGACATGATGGACACCAAAGAAGCAATTGCGCTTCTTCGTCACGAGAGCGCAGTGCCGGTCCTAGCTCATCCTCTTACGATGGGCATAGACAACTTAAGAGGAGTGCTTACAGACCTGCGCGAAGCCGGGCTTCAGGGTGTTGAGGTGAAGTATATTTACGACCACGTCCACATCTCCTCAAATGGGGAACAAGTTCAGGAGGCAGCTCGTGGACTCCAACTCATTGAAACTGGTGGCAGTGACCATCACGGCGATGACTCACGATGCATCCTTGGAGAGGTCACGGTTCCTCTAGAAATCGTCGATGCTCTGAAACAGGCATCTGAAGACCTTGGTGGAGAGCCAGCTCACGCTTGGGCCCGTGCGTGAGATGAGCGCGTTCCCAAACACCCGACTGGTCTGACATGCAAGGTGCATCTGCCGCTTACGCGGAAGTGATATCAGAAGGCAACTCCTTCTCAGACCGTAGTGATCTCATCTTGAGAGTGATTGACGCGCATGTACACACGTGGACCCATGATATGCTCAGTGAGAAGGATATTGAGGCCCGTCGCATTGCGGCTTCAAAGGCAGGGATTCCGCCTCAGCTGGATGCGCCCATCAGCAAGCTGAAGGAAGCCATGAAGTCTGCAGGTATTGAGAGAGCGGTTATACTTCCTATTGACAGCGGGCTCAATCAGAAGATGCCTCTGTCACTCAGAGAGAAGACAAACTGGCACGCAGACGAGATTCGCGGTGACAAATCATTGATCACATTTGTTGGACTTGATCCGAGAAGAGGCGAGGAAGGGCTGGCAGAGCTTGAGAGGGCTGTCAAAGACAAGGGATGTCGGGGCTTGAAGATGTACCCGCCGAACGGTTTCTACCCTGACGAGAAACGCTTCTATCCGTACTACAAGTTGTGCACGGATCTCAATATTCCTGTAGTGATACATCAGGGCTTCACGTCTAGGTTCAAGCATGTCAAGTACGCTAGGCCCGTCTACGTCGACAAGGTAGCTGCGGACTTCCCGGACTTGAAGATAGTGCTTGCTCATGTGGGCATTCCTTGGGTAGATGAGGCATTGATGGTTTCATCCAAGAACCCAAACGTATCAGTAGACGTTTCAGGATGGCAGGCTGCGGCGTCTACTGTGCCCATGAAGGTGTACCAGATGGTCGCAGATGCAAAGTTCGTTCGCGTATTCCCAAACAGAATGCTATGGGCGAGTGACTTCCCATTGTTCGAGTATGCGATGCCTATTGGAGAGTGGGTGAGGTTCTTCTCAAAGATGAGATTGCCGAGCACACTCATTGACCTTGGCTACTCTCAGATCACAGATAGCGAGCTTGATCTTTGCATGTGGAAAAACGCATCACACATTTTCTTCGGTGAATGATGATGACGACCTTTGTCGTTGACACGATGCTCGGTAAGATATGCCGATGGCTTAGACTTCTAGGCTATGACACAGCATACTCGACGAAGAATGATGACAACCTGCTTCTACAGATAGCTGAAACAGAAGGCAGGGTCCTCCTGACGTCGGACGCTGAGCTCCACAGGAGGGCTGAGGGCAAAGGCATACCTTCCGTACTACTGAGGGGAGAAGTCGACGAAGAGATAGCAGCCTTGTTCAACAGGTTTTCCATAGACCCCAGAATAGACCCTGCAAGATCGCGCTGTTCGAAATGCAACGGGCACCTCACGGAGATAAGTGAGGCGGAGAAAGAACAGATTAGGGGGCGAGTCTTCGAACAGACATACAACCACTATGATAGGTTCTGGTTGTGTACAGACTGCAGCAGCGTGTTCTTCCAAGGTGGACACTGGAAGAACATCAACCGTTACATGGAACACATACGCTCATTGATGGAACCCACTCAGACCCCTGTAGGACCTACTCATGACCACCGGGAGACTCGCCCTCGATCACCTTGATGTCATATTCGACAGGTATGCATTCCTTCAAGGAGCGACTAAGATGGCAGTATTCCTTCATGAGAGAAACGCAGCGCTCGGCAGCATCAAAATCACCTTCGCCTACGGTGACCTGACCCGAAACCTTGATGCCCGTGATGCTATAGCCCTGACCATCAAACCGGGAAGTCGCCGTTCCCTGAAGCCGTAAAGAAAGCAATACGAGCTCGTATCGTCGCTGGAAGTCTAGGAACGTGTTGTTTAGGCAGCCCAAAACTGCAGATACGAAGAGCTCATCGGGGCATATGCCATTACCCCGACCACCGTAACTCTGCGGAGTGTCAAATGCCACCTTTGTAGCCTCTCCAACTAACACTGTGCCGCCAGTTTCACCGTCCCAGACTGTTTCTGCATTATACTCCGCAACTTCTGGATAGCGTGACTTAATTCTCATGCTGAGCCCTGATGTGTCTGGACTCTGAAGTGGTTCATTAAGTGTTCCGTTGTGGCTCGATGGAATCTAGGCCAGAAAGGGGGACTCTGAGTCAGTCGCATCACACCCCAGCTGCACCAGACTCAAATGTGATGGCTGCTATCGGAGCATAACAGAAACATGCATGATGTGCTCATGCAGAACAAGAACGAAACACAATCTGGTGGCATCACCTATCGAGGAGAGTCCAGTTGGTGACTTCTGAAAGGGACGTTATCGAGAAAAGAAGGAATATACAGGCCCTCAAGAACGAGAAATTACGAGCCCAAAGGAAAGTTACTCAGCAGATGAGAATGGGACTTGCTGATGACGAGAAGGAATTGGTTGCCGTCATAGGACAGCTTGGAAATCACTATGACGGCCTAATAGTTGTTGTCGAAGGAAGAAGTGACGAGAAGGTTCTGCGAGCACTCGGACTCAACATGCCCATAGTGAAGACACAATCGAGGCTCGGCAGACCAGAACTGATCGACAAGATTGCAGATCTTGCGGGCAATAAGGGGCAGGTCTTGGTATTGACCGATTTCGATCCAGAGGGGAGAGAACTGTCAAGGTATCTGCAGAGAGAACTTGAAGCCCACAGAATCAAGGTGCTGCGCGAACTGCGACGCAGGATCAGCCATCTGATGGGGGGCCGGCGATGCGTCGAGGACCTTACGGTCCTATTCAAGAAAGAAGATGTGCATGGGATGGCAGGTTTGGACACTTGAGGCCAGACTGTTGCCAGAAACGTCTTCCCAGAGAGTCGATAGGGCATCTACTCTTGACATCAGTTCAGTTCGTTCTATTAGACCGTGCTGCCGCAGTTCGGGCAGATGAACTTGCCAGCCGGGATCTCGTGACCGCAGACTCTGCAAGTGCGCGCCTTCTGCAGTCTGATGCTGTCAACAACGCGACCCTTCTGGGGTACAAGTATGAATCGGCCTTCCTCATAGCTGATTCTGAACTCGGAGGGGTTTCCCGCTAGCTGAAGGAGATCAAATGGCATCGGCAGTCGCAGGTTGTTGTCTAGTCGCACAATCCTGGTATTATCAAGCATATCGAGGTCAATGCCTTCACGGTGGAACCCAGAGATGATACCATCGCGGATTTCGACGGTGATGTCTGCCTTGGACGCCACCTGCTGGCTATGAGTCACTATGAAGAATGATGTACCGAGCGTTTCATTCAGCTCCTGAAAGAGATCCAGGATACGCTCGGCCGTTTCGGGGTCTAGATCGCCTGTGGGCTCATCACACAGCACCAAGCCCTTGCCCTGCGTGTCGATAAGGTTCACGAGAGCACTTGCAATGGCTACCCTTGCGCGCTCTCCTCCACTAAGCGTTGTCGCCTTGCTGCGCTTGCGCTCCTCGAGACCCACCAGCTTCATCAGCCTGTCGACCCGTTCCTGACGCACTTGCCGGGGCACTCCGGATATGCGAGCAGCAAGCTCAACATTCTGCTCTGCGTTCAAGTGAGGGAGCAGATTGTTGATCTGGAAAACGAAACCGATGAAGCTGCGTCTGGCCTCGGTCAGGACCCTTTCGCTAAGCTTCGTGATGTCAGACCGAAGATTCGCCCAGTAGACCTTGCCTACTGTTGCCTTCGTGATACCGCCTATGACATTCGTGAGAGTTGTCTTGCCTGAACCGCTAGGACCAACAACACACATTATCTTGCCTTCCAGAATCTGAAGTGAAACGCCGCTGAGAGCTACGACCTCAAGCTCATTGGTCTTGTAAATCTTGTAGCAGTTCTCAACACTGACCACTACGTCCTCTGGGTATTGGCTGAAGAGGTCGAGTTGCTCGGCGCTCGTCATAGTCGTCATGGCAGGCACGCTACCCCTCGCCCCTCTGGTGGCTCTGATAAGTCTATTGAGCTATGCATGAAATGTAGTCTCCGTTTTCATACCTCACAGGTTTCTTAGAACCACTGCAGGATTCACTGCTCCAGCTTTGAGAGCCGGAATATAGCAGCTCGCAAGCATCGCGAAAGCGTCAACTGACATGACCAGTAGCATCACTGTGAATGGAAATGCCAATATCTCCCCCAGTGCCGGTGAGAAAGGTGCGATTCCGAAGGTCAGGAGGCTCATGGAGTATCCGAACGCGGCACCCAGAGCCAGACTGATGCACATGGCAGCAATCACCGAGCCGGCAAACTCACCGAAGACCATCGACAGCACCTGTTTCTTTGTCCCACCAAGGGCTCTGAAGACAGCGTACTCCCAATCGCGTTCCTTCACAGCCGAACCCAAGAAGAGGCCTATGGCTGAGAGCCCCATCCCGCCACAAAGTACGAAAGATATCACCGTCAGACCCTGAATTCCAGAGAGGAACAGGTGAACGGAGTAGGAAGTCGCAGTGTCGAATGTTTCAGGCGAGTAGACAAACACATTTCTCTCCGAATCGAGAGTCTGCTGAACCAGAGTCATATCGCTGAAGCATGCAGTGTCAACGAGAAACAGGTCCGAAGTGTGGTAGTAGGTCAGTGATGACAAGAGATTGAGGTTTACAAAAGCAAACCCACCTTGGCCTACCTGAAAACCAAACTGTGATGCGAATGATGCTGCTTGTAGGTCATACGTAGCAGCTACTCCGAAACCAGGAGCACTTCGCATAATCCCGACAATCTCAAATGATGCGATTCTTGTCGCATTGATGGTGCCAAAATAGACAGCAATGGTGTCTCCCACGGTTTCATTCCAGAGTCTGGAGTAGTACTCACTCAATATGATTCCATCTTCCCTGGCGCCGAGTGCAGAGAGCACAGACTGGGCATCGCCAGTGATGAACGAATCGGGTGAGAAGTATCCAATGCGTGCGTAGTTCGCCGCATCGATGCCCTCCAAGAAGAATGGAAACGCGCCGACTTGAGCCCATGTTTCCAGCACGGGAGTGACGGAAGTCACGCCCGGGAAGTCCATTAGGGTGCGGTTGTAACTGAGAGGCCTCTGATCACACTCTATTCGGAGGTCACATCCGATCGAGTATCTCAGTTCGTTGTCGAGCGTGGCTTCAAAGCTACCCGCTTGAATCAACATCATCGTGGTTGTGGTTAACGTCAGTGTGAGGATCACCAGCAGAGGGATGAACTGCCCCTTTCTTCTTCTGAGGCTTTGGCTCAAGTATAGGCTCTTTTCACCAAGTAGGAAGGCAGTGCTGCCAGACAGCCTTCCGGTAGCCAGACGCATTGCCCTCGAACCAAGATATGAGGCTATGAAGAGCATCATGGTGGCGCCTAGTATCTCAAGTACGGCAATGCTCCCTCTTGGGGCTATGATCAATGGCATCAGAAGGAGTATAACAAGCACTGTTGTCAAGCCTAGGACGTAACGCCATATGCCTGTCTGTTCGGCTTCCTCTGAAGGCTGCCCCACAGTAGGTTGCCCTACTTCAGACACATCAATCCGGCGGGCAACGTGCAGCAGGTATGCGGCGGGCAGATATAGCGCTATCGCGGCTGCAATTGCGAGGGCGACAGGGGATATCGTCACTCTGTTGAGGAACCTCAGATATTCATTGGGGTCGAACATGAATAGACCGACCGATGAACCCATGAGGGGAGCCATCAAGACTGAGAAGACCAGCCCTGTGCCAAGCCCTAGTAGCGAGAGAAGCAGAGATTCCCACATGAATGTCGCAAAGACTTGATTGAAGGAGGCTCCCTTCGATCTGAGGGCACTTATCTCGCCCTTACGACGCGCAATGGAAGTCTCAGATGTGAAGACGCTGAGCATTAGACTCATGATGAGGACTGGAAACGCAATCACAGTGAGAACCTGACTCTGAAGGTAGGTCTTGATGCGCGCGTCCATGCTCCAAATCTCCTCAAGGCCGTTGACAGACACCCTCGTGTACGCGCCCTCAATCTGAGTCTTGAGCGCAAGCAGGTTGTTCCCGATCTCTTCGGGGCCGAGTGCGAGGAGCGCATCCTCAGAGGCTCTCAACAGGCACACCGGGGAAAAGAAGGACCGAGTTTCCACGTCGGCTGCTACGTCCTCACTCACTTCGGACCGCAGTATCATCACTGAGTCGTTAATACCGAGTACCGGATCTTCTGTCAGGCTCATAGGGTCCCAGTTCTTCCGGCTCATGGATGGAAATGACTGGCTGATCAGCGTGGTGAGTGAACGGACTTGATAGACGCCTGCAACCGTGAAACCATGCATGGCAACCCGTCCCCATGCAAAGGGGTTTCCCCTGCTATTTCGCGCATTCTGTCCGAACAGATCGAAATCTATGACACTGCCAACATCGATGTCGACACCGTGGACCTGACGGGCATAGCCGACAAACATGTCAGATACGAGCACTTGCCCTCCGCTCAGGGAGAAGTTCCCCCGACAGTCGAACTCCTGGGACCAGTTGCCGAGCACCTCTTCAGTCACGAGGATGACACGCATGTCCTTTATCCCTAGAGCATAGTTGAGATCAATCGGCGAGTACAAAGACCAGCTCGGAAAGAAATCCCCAGTCAGAATCCCCAAAGTGGAGGACACAAGATCAGACCATTCAGTAAGCTGGCTGGCATCAGCCATCTGCCTCGCCGCCAAGAGATCGGAGGATGATACGCTCTCTCCTATCTTAGGTTCAAGACTGAACTGGTATGGATTCGTTGCGAAATAGTCATCAACTACCAAGTACGTCCCAGTGGAAGTCCATACAAAGACCGTGGTCGGCAGGGCCACCCCTATTGCAAGGACCAATGCTATCCCGGCGTTGCGAACCGGGTAGTTCCGTAATGAGGTCAGCGCGTACCTTGCGGCCCACCATGCATTGCCGGAGTAGGTGTTGGGTCTTTCCTTCTTCATTTCGTTCGCTCCTCACAGGTTCCTGAGGACAATCGCTGGGTCTGTCTTGGCAGCCTCACGTGCAGGCCAGTACGATCCTACAGTCATCGCCAGTATCTCGACAAGAAGTACAGCTGTAAGGAAACTCACTGGAAACGTAATCACCGCCGGCAGAATCCGAGCGAATGGGCTCGCCGAGTAGACGAGGATGCTCATTACATAGCCAAACACAGAACCCAAGACCACGCTCAGTGCCACACACGCCAAAACAATCCCTGTGAATTCTGAGAATACAGTATTCACGACCTGCTTCTTAGAGCCCCCGACTGCACGAAGAATCGCGTAGTCACGCCTGCGCTCCCTAACCAATGAGCCCAAGAAGAGGGTAAGTGCAAATATGCTAAGGAGTAGTGACATCACAAACCCGATTGAGAAAAGACCCTCGACCACACTTAGGAAGAGGGCAGTCCCGAAAGAGTACTGCTTCAGCTCAAACTGCTCTGGTGTAGTCGCGGACACGCCGGGGATGTCTTGAATGGCTCTCAATAGAAAGCTCTGGTCTGTCACGCAGACGAGGTTTCCGAGGAACAACTCTGCTGTGGCTATGTCAGTCACTGACGATGTGAAGAGCAAGTTTGTGAAGCCAATGCCCGAAAGGCCCAACTGAAAACCAAATCCTGCGCCCAACCGCGAGCCCGGAATATAAGACTGCGCAGCATACCCGAATCCGGGCGCGCTGTAGACAAAACCTACAACTGTTAGGTTTGTCAGGACTGGCGTCAGCCGCCCCCCAATCTGGAGAGTCAAAGTGTCACCGATTGTCTTGTTCCAACGGTCAGCATGATACCTGCTGATGATGATGCCGTTGCTTGTTTGTGAGAGCCGTGATAGGATAGCGCTAGCCTGTTCTCCTCCAAAGCTGGTTTCATCGAAGTGCCCAATCAATGAATAGTCGGTCGCATCCAGCGCCACTATGGATATACTCTCACTCCCGAGACGACCCCAAGTACGCATAATTGGCATCACCCTGTTTACACCGGGAAAGTCATCAAGTGTGCCATTGAAGCTGAAGGGCTGTGCAGTGCATACGACCCGCAAGTCAGCACCTATCGCATAGTCGATTTCTCTATTCAGATCAGTGTAGAAGCTCTGCGCCTGCACTGTGAAGGCGACTGTGGATGATAGCGTCAGTGCCAAGACAACCATGAGAGGTATCGTCCGACCTTTGCGCATACGCAGATTGCCGGCTGCAATCAGATTCTTCTCACCCAGGAGGAATGATAGTTTGGCCGACAGCCGCGCAAAGCCTACTCTGAACATCCTTGATCCATTGTATGCCATAAAGAACCATGATGCAGTCCCAAGTCCCAGCTCAAGCATCAGCATTGTCGGATCTGCGGGCAGAAATATCGCGGCTGCGACCACCATTGCCAGAAGCACGATAGAACTGCCCAATGTGAATCCGTACGCTTCGCCGTAGAGGTTGAGGGGTTCCGAGGTTTCCATCATGGTAGACCCAATCTCAGAGAGAGCTGCCTTTCGTGCTGAATTCAGAATGAGCAGGAGGGGTGGTACAATGCAGATTAGAGTGGGGTAGGCAATAGCCTCGGACCTCAGAACAGTGTTCGACAAGTAGAATCCGTACAGGTTCCAGTCAAAGATCAGAAACGCCTTGGCTGCAGGAATCAGCGCGGCCAGCAGTATGCTCAGTGCAATGCCTATGATAAGACTCAGTGTCGCCATGATGACAGACTCTGTGATGAAGATGCCATAGACCTGGGAGGAATTAGCGCCTTTGGATCTCAGCGCACTCACCTCGGCGCCCCTGGCGGCCATGAAAGTATCAGCTGCAAAGACTGAGAGAGACAGTGCAAGAATGAAGACTGGAAGATTGAGAAGAGTAAGAGGCATTGAAGCCATGTAAGTGTCGACCAGACTCTGCAAGTATGCTATCTCACCAAGACCCTCGCACTCCACATCGAACTGCTCATCCACTCTTGCCTTCAGCGTGAGCAGGTTCTCTGCTATCTTGTCTGGACCCGCTGCGATAAGGGCAGTGGAGGAGGACCTGACGAACGAATGCGCACCGAAGAAGCCGACCTCGGAAACTTGACCCA
>PRDI01000097.1 GCA_003345595.1 Candidatus Thorarchaeota archaeon
GACAACCCCAACCACTACAACCAGCGGCGACAATGCCATGCTGCTAATAGCCAGTCTGGCAATTGTGGTCGTCTTTGCAGTCATCATTGTGTTGTTTTTGCTCAGGCAAAAGGGCTTCATCCTGAAACCCTAGAGCTAGGAACTATTGCTGGTGACCTATCATGCCGAACCGTTCCATACTGAAACTTGCATCCTTCGTGCTCCTGTCAGTGATTGCCTCAGTGCCGCTCATCGTTGTGACATGTGATAGCATAGTGTTTGACAATGAGTGCGAAGGGATCACATCCGAGTGTTTGATGGCATCGTACATTAGCAGCCTTCCGATAGTGATTAGCAGCAATGTTGACTTTGCCAGTCAGGCCTCAGCCAATTCGTGGCCCGGCAACGGATCAGCAACGACTCCCTACATCATCGAAGACCTCAACGTGACTTCGGGTGTGATTAGTCAGGTTCTCTTCAATGTCAGTGATACTGACGTGTACTTTGTTCTCCAGGACTGTTTACTGGTGGGTGGGTCTGTAGCTGTCTTGCTGGAGAACGTGGTTCATGGCAGCATTGTGAACAACACAATTCATGATGCCAACGAACATGGCATGTTGCTGACGGAGTGTCTTGATACAGAGGTCCGAAACAACACTGTCTATCACACTCTGGTGGGCTCGGGCGTCTATCTGATGTGGTGCGAAGATACGATTGTCACAAACAACACACTCCTTGTGAACACAGACAGAGGTGTTCTCGTAGACTACTCGTCACTATGTGTGGTTGAACGGAACATTATTGCTCACAATGAGTACAATGGTATCACAGTAAGGGACTCGGATCATATCATTCTGCGGAATAACACGATTGACGGCAACAGCGGCACCGGCATAGTGCTGGGCAATTCCCCGCTCTGCAACATTAGTGATAACATCATTGGCAATTCCTCGTTCAGAGGCATATCCCTCGAAGCCTCCGCGTACACACGTGTTCACAGGAATCTGATAGTCCGGAACACTTATGCCGGCTTGTCTATTGAAGGCTCGAACTCTGCTGCAGTATTGAACAACACATTCTACAATAACGGCTTCTATGGAGTCCGAGTAGAGTCGAACTATGTGAATGTCACAACGAACAACTTCGTTGACAATAGGATGGGTCTTCCTCCTGGAGCGGTGCCCCAAGGGTGTGATCTTGGCATAGGCTGCCTGTTTGCTCACAACTTCTGGAGCGATTGCCTTGCACCTGATTCCAATCATGATGGGATTGTCGACTCGCCGTATGCATTAGATGGGCCTTCATTGAGCAAAGATTACTACGCTCGCACAGTAGTCTATGAAACCCAGATGATGCACATCCTCGTAAGGCCTATTGTCTTGTTTCCACCTCTGAGCAACAATGGTACGGTCTTCTCTGATTCTATGAACTTGACATGGGCAGAGTCAAGTGACACATTCAGGCATGGCATATCGTACTCAGTGTACTACAACCAGAGTCTGGCACAGAACTGGGTCCAGTTGGCGACGGAACTGACTTCGGCATACTATTTGTGGAATCTGACATCTGTTCCTGACATTGTCAACTGCATGGTCAAAGTTGAGGCTAAATGCACGGAGGGCCTAACGTCAGAAAGAATCTCCAGTGCGATGTTCTCTATAATGAGCAACACAACCACAACGAGTACAACCACGACTACCACGACCACTCCGGGGTGGGATCAAGGCTTGATCCTGGCATTTGTGGGGACGGGCATTGCAGGAATCGTCGTGGCAACAGTCATTGTTCTCATGCTCAGAAGACGGAAGGGCGGATAGTCGATCTACAGGTGATTCTGGGGAAGTAGCTAGCGAGTCCACGAGGAATGGGCTCAGGTAGCTTTTTCCATGCACGCAGGCATTTCCGCGGGGACAGTGAAGTGGATTTGCATTGACATATACGTCGCAGGTTTCCGAAGGCTACCAAGGGTTTGAACAGGGTCCGATCCGTCCCCCTAGTGAAGCTCAGAGTCTGCTTATTCGAGTCACCCGCAACTGTGCATGGAATCGCTGTACATTCTGTCCTGTGTACAAAGCGCTCGCTTTCTCCAAGCGGCCTGTAGCAGACGTCAAGAGAGACATCGATCTCGTGTATGAGTACCTGCTGGAGATTCAGCAGGCCCATGACATGCAATCTGCGGGAATTCGTCGTGAAATGACGAGATTGGCGAAGAGCGGCGGCCCGATGGATCCTGCCGCATTCGAGGCAGCCATGCAATGGTTCCTCAATGGTGCGAACTCTGTGTTTCTCCAAGATGCTGACTCTCTTGTAACAGGCGCTTCCGAACTGATTGACATAGTCAGTCACCTCAAGACTCGTTTCCCTTGGGTGGAACGAGTGACTTCGTATGCACGATCGAGCACGATTGGCAAAGTCGCTGAAGATGATCTCAAAGCGTTGAGGACAGCGGGACTCAACAGACTTCATGTGGGTCTTGAATCAGGGTCTGATAAGGTCCTTCGTATGGTGAGGAAGGGTTCGTCAAAGGAGATGCACGTGAAGGCGGGGCTGAAAGTGAAGAAGGCAGGCATGGAGCTCTCCGAGTACGTAATGCCCGGGCTGGGTGGGATCGGATTGTCAACAGAGCATGCACTGGAAACTGCTGACGCGCTAAGCCAAATCGACCCCGACTTCATACGTTTCCGAACTCTGGCAGTGTCCGAGAGGGCACCCCTACACGTAGACCGTGTTTCAGGCCGCTTCCAGACGTGCTCCGATGTGATGATTGTGAAGGAGATGAGGACTCTGATAGAGAACCTGAGGGGCGTGAGCAGTGCTATCAAGAGTGACCACATTCTAAATCTCTTCGAGGATCTCGAAGGAAGGATGCCTCAGGACAAGGGCCGCATGCTGGCAATTCTAGATGAGTTTCTCGAGATGGAACCCGAGAAACAAGACTTGTATCGTGTGGGCAGACGGCTGGGCGTCTTCTCGAGCTTGGGGGACATGAGGGATTTAGAGAGGGTTTCGCGAGTTCAGCAACTGTGTGAGTCAAACGGCATCACACATGAAAGCACTGATGCTCTGTTGGAACATATCATGCAGACTTTCATCTGATTTGGCGTTGTCTGTATTCGCAGTGTCATGTTTTCGGATTCAGGAGCATTCCAGCAGATCGGCAGAAAGGAGCCGGGACTATGGCAAACTAGGTCCTTCTCTCGATGCGAACAAGCAGAATGACTATATACGCCACCGATACTGCGGTTCCTGACTATGACACGGCTCCGCATAACAGACACGCTTCTCCGTGATGCGCACCAGTCGCTTCTGGCGACGCGCATGAAGACAGAGGACATGATACCGATCTGTGAGAAGCTCGACAGAGTAGGCTATCAGTCGCTTGAGATGTTCGGCGGGGCCACATTCGATACTATGATGCGTTTTCTCGACGAGGACCCATGGGAAAGGCTGGAAGTCCTGCGAGATGCATTGCCCCACACGAAGCTGCAAATGCTGCTGCGGGGACAGAACATAGTTGGCTATAGGAACTTCCCAGATGATGTTCTTGAGGCATTTGTGGTTGAGGCTGTGAAGGCAGGTCTAGACATCTTTAGAATCTTCGATGCGCTGAACGATGTTCGTAACATGGAAGCGGCCATGCGTTTTGTGAAGCAAGAAGGGGGCCATGTTCAAGCGGCCATATGCTACACGCTGAGTCCATTTCACACCATTGAGAAGTTCGTTGAGAACGCAAAGGTCCTCTACTCGATGGACGCCGACTCGATATGTATCAAGGACATGGCCGGTCTCATCTCTCCTCAGGCGGCATTCGAGCTTGTCACGAGGATGAAAGAGGAGATCGATATACCCATACAACTCCACTCTCACTACACGAGTGGGATGGCATCAATGGCATATCTGAAGGCCGCCGAGGCCGGTGTGGATGCGGTCGACTGCGCGATTTCTTCCCTTTCCATGGCGACATCTCAGCCTGCCACTGAGTCGATGGTGGAGGCGTTGAAGGGGACTGAGAGGGATACAGGACTGGACCTTGTGCTGCTTGCAGAGATTGCAGACTACTTCAGAAAGGTCCGGGCGAAGTATGCGAAGTTCGAGGGTGCTCTGCAGGGTGTTGACCCTCAAGTTCTGGTCTTTCAGATCCCTGGCGGAATGCTGTCAAACCTCGACAATCAGCTCAGGGAACAGGGAGCGCTTGACCGATATGACGAGGTCCTCAAAGAAGTGCCGCGTGTTCGTGCGGAGCTGGGATATCCTCCCTTAGTCACGCCATCTAGCCAGATAGTGGGCACACAGGCCACTCTGAATGTGATAACGGGTGAGCGATACAAGATCATCCCCACGGAAGTGAAGCAGTACGTACGAGGGCTCTATGGCAGACCTCCCGCACCCATTGACCCAAAGATTAGGAAGCTAGTCATAGGCGATGAGACTCCTCTCACCGTACGTCCCGCAGATCTGTTGCAGCCCGAGATGCCGAAGGCCCGAGAGGCGTTGAAAGACATACCGCACGTCCCTCGTGATGAGGTCTCCTATGCATTGTTTCCTCAGTATGCGCTTGACTTCCTCAAGAGAAGAGCCGAGAAACGAACCGGTGAGTCGAGAAGCCCAGAGCTTGAACTTGCCATGATAGCTGCTGTTCTCCACACGGGCAGCCAAGTCACTACTGCAGTGCAGCCGGGTGTGATCTCAGGGGAAGCGTGGTCTCATGCGGGCCGCGACGATTTGATGACTGGTAGACGAGTGGAGAACCTCCCCGGCCGATGGGAGCGTGGCTCCTCTGCATGGGCATCATCAGGCAGGAAAGAGAACATGAAGAGCCGCGAGCAGGGGGAAGTCTGATGAGCAATGAGTATGATGCCAAGCTAGATGGTCGTGACTTCAGAGTTGAGGTACGCCACCTTGACGAGGGCGGCCTTTTGGTTGTGAAGGTTGGAACGGAAACCTTCACACTAAAAGCATCGCTCAAGGAAGATGGCACATGGACTGTCAATGATACGAGGAGTGATCATGCTCTGAAGTTACTGCGACGAAGTGGAAAGCGGGTAGTCGTGGAGGTAGACGGACAGCAGAAAGAGGTAGAGTGGGAGAGAGTACGCAAAGAAGAAACGGACAGAAAAACAGGTCCATCCTCGAAGACCGGGAAGCGAGTGAGTGGTGGTGTCTATCCACCCATGCCAGGAAAGGTGACGGAAGTCAGAGTGACCGTCGGCGACAAGGTCGAGCCCGGCCAGACAGTGTGCATTCTTGAGGCCATGAAGATGTTCAACGAGCTGAAAGCGCCGAACAGCGGCACTGTCAAGCAGATCAACGTTAAACCTGGTTCATCTGTGGCTTTGGGTGACCTTCTGATTCTGATTGAGTGAGGCTTGACCGCGATGGAGCCCGTCTACGTGGCAGGTGTGGGCATGACCCGGTTTGGAGTTCTCGATGATAGCATCACTGAGCTGGCGGAGAAAGCTGCAGTCGAAGCAATGCGTGACTCCAACTCGATTGAGCACAAATTCGACTATGTCATTGTGGGCAGTCAGGACCCGGAGGAGTTCACAGGCCAAGGCCATCTCTCAACCGTGTTGGCTGATAGGCTTGGCATCGTCCCTGCGGGTGCGACCCGCGTCGAAACTGGGCCATCTGCGGGCTCGAGCGCTTTCGAGGAGGCTGTCGCACTTGTCGGAGCAGGATTGGCGAGTCTGGTCCTAGTTATAGGAGTCGAGAAGATGTCTGGCGTGGATCGGGGAGCTGCTTCCAGAATCATCGCCAAGATGGTTTCGCTGGAGAGTGAAGCGAGATACGGAGCAACACCTGCAGCATTGGCGGCGTTGGTCGCGCGACGATACATGCATGACTATGGTCTCACAAGGGATGACCTGTCGCTCATTCCAGTCAAGGCTCACAAGAATGGAGCCAAGAATCCTTTGGCTCATTTCCAGAACGAAGTAACAGTTGAGAAGGTGAATGCTGGACGCATTGTGTCTGATCCCCTGACGCTCTATGACTGCTCTCCAACCAGCGATGGGGCTGCGGCGTTAGTCGTGGCTTCAGAAGAAGCGGTCGCAGTGCTTGAATCTCAGAACGAATCAGTCAGGGTTTTGGGTATTGGGCATGCCACAGACTATCATGCTGTTCAACATAGATTGTCATTGACTTCTCTGAGAGCCACTGTAGTCGCTGCTGAGAGCGCTTTCCGAATGGCCCGGGTCAAACCGAAGGATCTGGACGTGTGCGAGCTTCACGATGCGTTCTCTATTCTCGAGCTAATCGACATGGAGGACATCGGTCTGGCAAAGCCCGGCAGGGCAATCGAGCTGGTGAAAAGCGGAACGTCGCAAGTGGATGGCAGGATTCCCGTCAACACAACGGGCGGGCTCAAAGCTCGTGGGCATCCAACAGGTGCAACTGGGGTCGCGCAGATACGCGACACGGTTCTTCAACTTCGGGGTAGTGCGCCAAAGGGACTGCAGGTTCGGGACGCAGAGATTGGACTGACGCATAACATAGGTGGGTTTGGCAACAACATGGTCGTTTCAATCTTGAGACGGCGGTAGACAGCCTAACCAGAGTGCGGACTTACATTCACTCATCCAAGATTCTCTTATTAATCGCCAAGTGACTCTTGTCTGATGGTCATGGTCTGATCGAATGCCAAGGGACTCCATTCGGTCATGTTTAGCGACCAACCGGTCTGTTCAGGAATGGGTGGTATGGGATAAATGGGACTGTACGATAGTTCGAGACGCAAGAAGACGCAGCATCCAGAGTTCAAGCCCGTCGCGAGAGGACGCGAGTCTGTGCGCACTGAGGGGCCGAGGCAGGGTGCGCCCACAGCAAAGCCCGTCGTTACAGGAGCGGCGCGATCAGCGGTCCGATCCGAAACGGCATCATTACTTGCGGAATACCGGAAGCTCGTTCAAAGGCGCGGAGCACTTACGGCGGAGAGGGCAGAGTTGACCACCCGCCTTGAGAGAGGTGAGATAACCACTGCTCAGTTCCATAAGGAGCTCAGAGCGAAGATTCAGGAGGCCGCGCGGGTTTCAGAGAACCTGAGCGCCACTGCCGCGCGTCTGAGTGAGCTTGGTTATTCTGGTCTTGCCCCATGAAGGCTCAGGCATGCGTGATTTGCCTGCGTCGTGCCAGCTGAACGGAGTTGCAGGGTCTGCCGTGTAGAGCCAAATGATACGTACAGAGGTAAACCCTTTTGACCGGCAACCATTGAAATGCATGTGGTTTCTAAGATGAGCATCTCCGCATCGAAATGCAAGAGCTGTGACAGGACCGTAATACCGCCCAGAACCATCTGTCCGTACTGCGGACCGAAGGCAGGTGACATGTCCCAAATAACAGTCGGAGAGGAAGGGACAGTTCTGAGCTACACACTGTCACAGATGCCTCCGGAAGGGTTCGACCCTCCGATTCTACTGGCGCTTGTCCAGCTGCAACACAATGCAGTCGTGTTGTGTTTGGGCAATCCAGAGGACTCCTCACGTATCCAGATAGACAAACGAGTGAAGGTCCTTTCGGGTGATGATGGCCGTTTCCACTTCTCTCCTGTTGAGATCTGATGCCTGCTAATAGCTGCTCGTATGGGCCACCTTTTCGCCAGCAATTCGAAGTAGATGCAATTCCGACTGACTGAATCACATATTGATTTAAGGAGGCAGTTTCAGCCTACCGTTGGGTGATTCCGGCATGGACTATCTAAGCACAGTATTCTGGACTCAAGATGAGATTAGGTTCCGCGAGGAAGTACGAGCCTTCTGTGAAAAGGAGATAGCCCCAGTTTCCGACAAGCTGGACAAGGGCCCTTACCCACGGGATCTCATCACCAAGATTGGCAAGGCTGGCTACATGGGTGTCCATCACGAGAAGGCTGCTGGCGGATCTGCTCGAGGTCTCTCCTACGAAACAATAGTGGCAGAGGAGATTAGCAGATGCAACGGTGGTCTCGACATGGCTCGGATGGCGTCAGCAACACTCTATGGCATGCCGGTGAGCAAGTTCGGAACTGTGGAACAGAAGAAGAGGTATCTTGCTCCAATCATTAGAGGCGACAAGATAGGCTGCATAGGCATCACCGAACCTGATGTTGGTTCAGACACTGCTGGTATGAAGACACGCGCCGAGAGGGATGGTAACGAATGGGTCGTCACCGGGGAGAAACGTTTCATCACGAACGGCAGTCAGGCAGATTACATGTGCTGTTTTGCCATCACTGATCCCAAGGTCGACCCGAAGAATGGCATGACCGCTTTCATCGTGGACACAAAGAGCAAGGGCTTCAGTGTTTTGAAAGACCACGACCTATTGGGAATGAAATCCTCGAGGGTATCTTGGCTGAAGATTGACCATGTTCGCGTTCCTTCCGACATGGTATTGGGATCGCCTGGTCAGGGCTTCAGAATCCTGATGGACGAGCTTGACAGTGAGCGGACGGCCATTGCAGCGGAGGCAATTGGTTACGCCCGCATTCCGTACGAGACCGCAGTGAAGCATTCCAATGAGCGACAGCAGTTTGGCAAGAGAATCCGCGAGTTTGAGGGCGTGAGTTTCAAGATTGCAGACATGGCTATGAAGCTTGAGGCAGGTCGTGCACTGACTCTTACTGCCGCCCGAATGCTCGATAAAGGACTGAAGGCCACGAAGCAGGCATCAATCGCAAAGCTGTATACGACAGAAGCCGCTGTCCAGATCACGAACGATGCTCTGCAGATTCTGGGCGGTTTGGGCTATACAACCGACTATCCTGTTGAACGGTTTCTCAGAGACGCAAGACTGATGACGATAGGCGGGGGAACGGCAGAGATACTGAGGTTCCTGATTCAGCGCGAAGTGTTCAAGGAGTTCGAGCTCTAGGGTGACAACCTAGTACCACGTCTGTGCAGAGGATAGAACGTGAAGGGGACGAACCCCTTCACACTTAGTTCTTCGTAATGGCCATTATGCGGAACTGGCCATCAACAACGTGTATTGTGGCGGTGAAGCTGTCTCCAATACCCAAGTTCAACAGTGTGTACCAGTCTGTGAGGTTCATCCAGGAGCGTGTTCCCTCGACATACCAGCATGTCGAGTTGTTCGTTCCAAGGACTATGTGGGTGTCGCCGCCCTCGACATACTGCGTCTTGTTCACGACGTTGGCAGTCAGTTGGAATGTGTCTATGGGTACCAGTACCGTTCCCCCCAGAAGCGTGACGTAGCCAACTCGTGCCGCCTGCACTAGGGTCGGTCCTGACAAAACCCCGCCCAGTTCTTGAATGTAGAACTTGTCTACGTTACTGGCGTCAACAAGTGCAAGCGCGTGGAGCCTCATGTCTGAAACAGAAAACTCGCCCGATTCTTCATCATAGTAGCCATCTGCCCAGTAGATGGGGCAATACCAAGTCCACGTGGTCAGCGTAGAGTTGATCTCCACCGGGTAGAGTAGTGGCATCGCACCATAGTAGCTGCCAGTGGCAGGAAGTGGCAACTGACTAATGACGTTGGCCTTTGCGGCCTCCCCGCTGATGTATCTAAACGAACTCAGGTCATAGTAGTAGACACCATTACGCGTGGCCCTGAAGATGCCGGCTAGGGCCTGTTCACTGGTCACAGGGTGGACCGCAATGAACGCCTCGACTGTCTGAGTGTCGGGGTTCAGGATGTAGCGTGTGTCCTCGGACATTTGCAGACGGTCGCTTGAGGGGGGCACGAACCAAAGGAAGCCACCAGCGAACAGATCAAAGCCTGATCCTCGTCTGTAGCCTCCCCATCTGCTGACCTGTCGTTCAAGCCATTCCTCTGCATACGCCTGAGTAATCCAGTAGGGCGTGTCTTGTATAGAGTCATAGCTGACAATGGTACCGTTCTCGCAGTAGACGATTGGCCCGATGGCACGTTCCACGAAGTCAAACCCGAGAGGTGTCCTCGTCTGGACATACACCATGTTTCCTGTCGGGTCCCAGGTCGGATATGCATACTGATACGTGGCAGACATATCATTCAGGTAGTTGCCGAAATTAATGTTCCTGTCCCAGAAGAGTCCTTCACCGACGGGTATTGTCGTCTGATTGATGAGTACGGGGCTGATTGTCTGCGGGTTATTGGCGTCCACGACGATGAACCCCTTGACGTAGTTCTCCGCAAGTACGTTCGACGAGACTATCGTGCAGACCCAGACGAGTTTCCCGAGCCTTGTCGTGATGTGTGCCGATGCAATGACCACATTGGAGCCAAAGGGTGACAGATGCTGTTTAGCCACATAAGTTGCATAGTCCTCTGTCACGAGTCTGACTCTTTCGTCTGGAATTGGGGCGGAGAAGAGTGCATCATGCTTCTCCTGGATCATTGAGTTGAAGAAAGTAGCGTTCGACACGTCCGATGTCCAAGACACCAGTCCTGAAAACAGCGGTACGACAAGCACAATGATCATGCCGAGGCAGACGACAGGAAGCTTTACCCCTTCGAATCCCCGCCCAAAGCGACTTGGCCTAACGCCGCCCGACACAAGAAGAAGCAGACCGAGGCTGAAGAGGAGGCTGAGTACTGCCCAAGGCAGAGTCGCCGCCATGACCAAGCATATCACAATCCATGCAATCGTGCCCCAGACAAGTCTGAAAGGAAGCCATCTGATGAGTCGGCCCATTCTCACCATGTCTGAGGAGAAGGGAATCGGAATCGAGTGCACCAAGAGAGAGATTAGAAGAAAGAGCAAAACGTTCATCAAGAGTTCACCCATATCATGCAGACTTTGAGGAGGCTCTCGACAACCCCTTTTAGCGTTTTTGTCTTTATATGATATGGACGTGATGAAACCACGTGTCTCATGACTGCTTCCGCTTCTTCTTGCGATACCAAGGAACTGCGCCGCCTGCCCGCAGAATCTCGAGCATCAACCGGGGCAATGGCTGGCCATGGAGGATTTGACCTGTCTCAACTACTGAAACAGCGCCCTTGACGAGGTTCACCTCCAGAGTCATGCCATCCTTAGCTGAATTAGTGATGTCAGGCACAATAAGAGCCGGAAGTCCGATGTTGAATGCGTTGCGATAGAACAACCGCGAAAATGACTCTGCGACAACACACCCGACTCCTAGCTCCAACAACACATGAGGGGCTTCCTCCCTTGATGATCCTCCCCCGAAGTTCTCACCGGCTACCACTATGTCTCCTCTCTTTACATTCCCAGCGAACTCAGGCCGCGGAATCTCGAAGGCGTGTCCTGCCATCTCGGAGTAGTCGAGTATTGTCAAGTACCGGCCTTGGATGATCTGGTCTGTATCCACGTTGTCACCAAAGAGCCATATCCTGCCGCTGAGAACCCCTGTCCCTTTTGGCATCACGCGGCCCTCCTTGGATCAGTGATCACTCCCTCTATGGCACTGGCAGCCACTGTCGCAGGCGAAGCAAGATAGACCTTGGAGTCAGGGTGCCCCATTCTTCCTCTGAAGTTTCGATTCGTGCTCGATATGCAGGTTTCCCCGGGACCTAGCACACCTAGGTGTCCGCCAACACATGCGCCGCACGTCGAGTTGGTGACGACAGCCCCTGCCCTGACAAAGGTCTCAACGTATCCGGACCTGAGCGCCTGAAGATAGGTGTCCCTACTTGCTGGCGTGATGACCATCCGACAACCTGCATTCACTCTCTTTCCTTTCAAGATACGGGCCGCAATCTCAAGGTCTTCCAATCGGCCGTTCGTACAAGAGCCAATGAACGCTTGGTCTATGCGGACTCCCTCGACCTCTGAGACAGGTCTTCCATTCGCAGGACTGTGAGGCAGCGCCACGATTGGGCCCAGGGGCTCTGAATTGAGGTCAATCTTTATTGTTTCCAAGTATTCTGCGTCTGTGTCAGGCAGTGTGGGGGTCCACTGTGCTGAGGGAGCATGGATACTGACCCAGTCCCTGACAGCATCATTCACTGTCATGAGACCACACTTGGCACCTGCTTCGACAGTCATGTTGCACATCGTCATTCTCGAGGCCACAGACATCGAGTCGATCGTGAGACCATGGAATTCAATCGACCTATAGTTTGCCCCACTGGATCCGAGATCAGATACAATCTTCAGAATGAGGTCCTTGCTCATGACCATTTCCGGGAGTCTACCAGTCGTTTCAATTCTAATCGACTCTGGTACCCTGAACCAACACTTGCCAGTGGCTAGGATGATAGCGCTGTCCGTTGCTGCGAGACCAGTCGAGAACGCATTGAAGGCTCCATAGGTCGTCGAATGCGAATCACTCCCTATTACTAGGTCACCCGGCTTGACAAGTCCCATCTCAGGAAGAACCTGATGGCATATACCACAGTCCACATCGCAGAAGTGAGTAATACCCTGCTGCCTCACGAAACGCCTGTTCCTTATGTGTATCTCAGCGCTCTGCGTGTCCGAGGCTGGGGCCCAATGGTCGTTGACCACCAGAATTCTCTCTGGGTCCCACACCTTCTCAACTCCCATCTCCTCAAGCACCGACAGGATCCTTGAGCCCAATACCTCATGCACCATCAGCAGGTCAACGGATGCGTCAACAATCTCTCCTGCCGAGGCCTTTCCTGTTTCAGTATGGGTGCCAAGCAGTTTCTCGGCGAGAGTCTTGCCCAGCTTTATCACCCCTGACTTCCGATTTTCTTCACTGTGTCTGCAATCCGGGCCCCAACATAGTCTGTTGATGAGGGCTTGACGCTCGCCCATGGCCCCAGACAGAGATCATAGGTCCGGGTTCTTCCATCTTTGAGGACCTTGGCAACTGACTCTCTGATTATTCGGGCCCCTTCCAGACAGCTGCGGTCTCGGCGCCTTGAGCCAAGCCAGTCCAGCATCATGCTAGAAGCCAAGATTGACGCCACAGGGTTTGCATCGTTCTTTCCGTAGTGTTTTGGTGCTGAACCGTGTACGGGTTCGAACACTCCATGCTTGTCACCGATGTTGCCTGCAGGCGCCACACCGAGGCCTCCCTGGATCGCTGCTCCAAGGTCCGTTATTATGTCACCAAACTCGTTTGGAGCCACCACCAAGTCATAATACTCGGGTTTCCTCACACACCACTGAGTCCAAGCGTCCACGTAGGAGTAGTCTCTCTGCACCTGAGGGAACTGCTCCGCAACCTGATTGAAGACCTCTCTGAAGAGCTGACATCCAGCCAAGAGATTGCTCTTGTCTACACAGGTGACTCTTCTTACGCCGTCTGCTGGGGCTCCGTTCCTGATCATCGACTGCTCAAAAGAGAACTTCACAACCCTTTCCGAGCCTTTCCTTGTGATGATGCGGACGTCCACTGCCATCTCCTTCGACCCTCCCCTCGAGAAGCTACCCCGTATCGGGGCATACAAGCCCTCAGTGTTCTCTCTCACTATGACCATGTCTATGTGTCTGGGGTCCTTATCTGCGAGTGGTGTCGGTACTCCCTGATACAGCTTGACGGGACGCACATTAGCATACAGATCTAGGTCCATTCTCAGACCTATCGCAATGCCGTACCCAGCTAGATTCCCGTCCGGAAGTCTTACCGATTCGCCATCCGCCCGCACGGCTCCGACCGCGCCCAGGAGCACTGCGTCCGCCTCATTCTTGACGAAGGTTTCTGCCTCTTTCGACCATTCACGTCCAGCCGTTAGGTAGTATTCTCCTCCACACTCGAACTCATGTTTCTCAAGCCGAAGCCCACTGATAGTTTCCTCTGCTGCTTCGAGAACTCGTACAGCCTGAGGTGTGACCTCGCGTCCTATTCCGTCACCGGGCAGCACAGCGAGCTTGTACTTCCGAGTCAACGTTCACCACCTAGAAGTTGCCGAGCCAACCAAGGTCATTTCCCCTATCGTCGAGCAGGCTGACCATTGTGTCGATTCTCGCACCGTCCACGTACCGAATCTTGCACCGGATTGTGAACGTTCTGCCACACTTCTGGCACTTCACGAGCCAGTCCTCAACAACTCTCTCCAGTCCATGACCTTTTGTAGTTTGAGGATCCCTTTTCACGCTAACGAGGGCGATTTCTTTTCCGTCGCACGCATAAGTGCACTCCTTGAGGGGTATCGGTTCCATACCTCTTTGACCAAGAGGAACGAACACCTCGTTAGGCAAGTCATCGAGGGTTGGGGCGTGTTCCATGTGTGACACCATCTATAGGCTTGACAGGCGCTACGGATAAATGAGGCGGTTGGGACTCCACACCTATGCGGCTTGTGACCTATTCGAGACTCGGTGTGCCTTCGATTGGCCTAGAACTTGACACTGGCATTCTTGACATCCCGGATGCAGCGTCATGTTTTGGCAGAACGTACCATGTTCATGGCTACAAGTTTCCTAACACAATGATTGACCTCCTCAACTGGGAAGCTGGAATTGAGGTCGTCAAACAGATCCTTTCCCGATTCCTAAAAGCCCCTGCCGAAGAGCGACCATTGACTTACGGTCGCTCCGACATCAGACTCGAAGCTCCTATTCCAAAGCCAGGGAAGATAATAGCTTTGGGTCTCAACTACAAGAGCCACATAAGGGAGCTCGGAGAGGAGCCACCCAAGTTTCCTGTTGTGTTTGCGAAGTTCTCTTCATCTGTCATTGGACCTGATAGACCAGTAGCCGTTCCCAGGGTGACCAGCAAGCTCGACTGGGAGGTAGAACTGGCGATTGTCATCGGCAAGGCCTGCAAAGACGTACCCGAGAAGGATGCCCTGAAGTACGTAGCAGGTTACACCATTGTGAACGATTTGACCGCAAGGGAGCTTCAGAAGATCGACGTCCAGTGGGTGAGGGCCAAGTCGCTCGATGGACTCTGTCCCATGGGCCCCGCAATTGTCACGACAGATGAACTGGGCGATGCGTCTGGACTCAGGCTGTACACCAAGGTAAATGGTGTGACAAAGCAAGACTCGAACACATCCGACCTGCTGTATGGAGTTCCTCAACTTGTTTCCATGCTCTCTGGATCGTTCACCCTAGAGCCCGGCGACATAATCTCCACCGGGACACCGTCCGGTGTCGGGTTCAAGCGCAACCCCCCAGAATATCTCAAAGCAGGTGACAAGATGGAGCTATGGATTGAGAAGATCGGTTACCTGAAGAACTGGATTGTTGCCTGAGGATATTGCCCGAATCATCCAGAAGTTCGCATGCTGA
Organism: Candidatus Thorarchaeota archaeon; assembly: GCA_003345595.1. GTDB lineage: Archaea > Asgardarchaeota > Thorarchaeia > Thorarchaeales > Thorarchaeaceae > OWC5. The sequence continues at coordinate 15,068 of PRDI01000097.1, forward strand.
GGAGTCTGCGCTAGGGGATGGTTCATCGGCCCCTGAACCTGACCTTGACAATCTGTCCTGTCTTGAATACCTGCCGCACAGCCACGACCTCTGGTGCCACCTGCTCCAGTTTCGCGTCGACGCCATCCACAAGAGCTTTCTCCGGGCGCCAATTGCTACCGTAAACGAAGAACACGGCCTCCGAATCCCTTGTGTTCACGGCTATGGTAGTACTTAGCTCATGCCTAGACGAGTCCCACGACATGCCGTTGAGTTCTACAGCCCCCTGGGTGAAATGCATGGTTGTGCTGAGGACCGTTGGTACCTTCGTTTCGGGTTTGACCGCGAGCAGCTTGCAGGAGTGAGGATTGAGACCCTTAATCACTACGGTCTTCTCAGACAATCCTAGATACTCCTGTTTCCAGAAGTCGAAGACGTAGTGAAGCTTGGTCGGGTCAAGGCCCATATCGCCGAGAGGGAAGGTGACATCTATGGGTTTGTCTGTCAGATTGACAGCTGCCGCCACTGCCCAAAGTCCGAGAGGAGTTTCGATGGGCAAGACGAACATGCTCGGCTCTGGCCTTACTAGGGCATCCAACGCAAAAGCACCCTTTCCATACGGGGGCAGGATTCTATCAAGGAGTCGAAGACGTTCTTCGGAAACGTCCATCATGCGGTCGCTGAGCAGGACCAAACCTCCGCTCAGGGCTACTAGCGAAACCCACAGCCGGACCTCATCCATTGTCAGTTGAGTGTCATCCTGTCTCACTAAGACACAGTCGGGGTCGTTGATCCACCATCGACCGTTGAGTACGGATCGCGACATTGTATTGATTGCGCATTCATAGACCCCGAGTCCCATGGTTTCATATCGCCACACGGAAGCTATGTCTGTGCCTATCCTCATGGCATTGGTGATTCCGACGCAGGGACCAAGAGGCGCCCCACAACCAAGAATGAGGTCCTCGCCTACTGCCTTTCTTACCGTTTCAAGCCCGAGTCGAAGAGCCTCCGCACGGGTAACATTCATGTCCTGCCTGATCCCCGGCTTGACGGCATGGTGGAGGAAGTCTATCTTGAAATACTCGTACCCATCTGCCTTGAGACTCTTGAAGAGTTCCTCAATGTGACTGAGTACTGCAGGGTTGGTCAGGTCCAGTGCGTAGTAGTTGCCCAGCCAAAGGACATTCTGGTCAACAGCAATTGGGTTTCCGTCTTCGTCACGCACAAACCAGTCGGGTCTGTCCTTGAACAGTACTGAATGCTCGGTCGCCACAAATGGAGCTGTCCATATGCCTGCTCTATGACCAGTGTTCCTAATTCTGTCGGCGAGATTCTTGAGCCCGCTACTGAACCTGGAATTGCATTCCCAGTCGCCAACGGTCTTTTGGAACCCATCATCCAGCTGTATCCACTCTACGGAGTCGGCAAACCTTCTCTGAACAAACTCGGAGTTTGCGACAATCTCGTCCTGATCGGGCATTGTGTAGTAGAAATACCAGCTGCACCAGCCTGTAGGCACATTCTTCCATGTGACGGCTCTCATTCGATGAGATGTGACATCGACATAAGTGCGAAGCCCACGGAGTGGCTCGTGTGTTGCCACCAACAACATCTCTTCTGACATCATGCTGTGTTTGTCAGGTAGAGATACATTGTCACACTGACAAGTGCAGGCGACACGTGCGAGGCGATTCTCCTGTGTTTGCCGCCCGAAGACTGACACTGTCGAGAACTGATTTGCCAAAGTAGCAAAACCCATGACTAGGGCAGCACCAGTGTCTGGGTTATTAAGCACTGAGAAGAAGTGGCTTGTGTTCTCTCCCGAAGCGACCTGTGTTGCCTGCGTGAGTTCCCACGAGTGAAAGCCATTCTTGAAGAACCTGAGGCTTTCTCCACTCCAGCCTGTATAGACTCTCGACCCGTCATCTACGTCAATCAGAAGAGTCTCAATGGATGTCATCTTCAACTCATGACCTGTGTTGTTCTTGAACTGGACAACGCACGAGTAACCTGGACGGTCTTTGACAACAACCAGCTTGATGTGCATGTCAACAGTGGCTGCAGGATCCTGGAGTTTCAACACCACTGCCTTGCCCTCATCTCGCCCGTCATGAAAGTCTAGAGTACTGATGCCCCTGTAGACCATCTTGCGCGAATCAAAGACGCCGGCATCGGTGTGCACTTGGACGTACCCTCTAGAGAAGCACATAGTCTTCTCGTCTGATTCGGTGAGCATTATGAGGCCAAGCCGTGTGTCAAAGAACAACGAAACCAGTCCATTGCTTAACCGTATCCCGGCATCAGCTACCTCAAGTCTGCATGATGAGTCTCGTTTCGTCACGATGGTCTGCCTCCCTCAAGTCGTACCGTGATGGCCTTCTTATTCTTGCTGTGTCTGAGAGGTCCGTGCCGCGATGACTCGGCACTATGTGGAGCTTCGGAGTTGCGATGCCCTGTTCATTGCCTCTTCTGCTTCGTCGTATTCGAAGAGTCGCTTGTGGGCATTCGCGAGCATTTCCCATACATCTCGATCCTTTGGCTGCATGGCTAGATACTTCGTACAGTACAGCTTCACGGCCTCCCAGTCGTTAAGCTGTTCACTGCAGCGCGCCGCATAGTACAGTGCTCTCTTGTGATCCATCTTCGGACCCATCAGTCCTCTGAATATGTCCAGTGCTTCTTGCCACTCTCCTCTCTCAAAGTACTCCACTCCCTCCTTTAGCTTGTCTTCCATCTCACCATATGCAGGCATTCTTGCAGCGTAGGATCCGGTGAGGAGATACGATGAACAGCACAGGAGAGCTACCGAGATGGTGATGCTCCCGCCCAGGATCAGCCCTGGCGCCACTGGAATAGCCCCTTGAGCGGCAATCCATGCCATAGCGACTCCTGAAATGAAGACGATTGTTGCCGAGAGAGAAACCCATCTGACCTTGCCGCTGCCGCTCGGTGAACGGTCATCATGTTCTGGCATCACAGTGAGCACCTCGAACCGGGCGCACGTGGGTCTCTTTTAGAGTTGATGAACCCTGCTATTACCCTGTCTATGAGTCGCCATTCAGGTTGAGATCGAGTCGCTTAGCAGGCTCAGTTCGCTTCTCGTATTCTTCCTGATCTTTTTGAGCATTCAGCCGGGCGCGTGAAACATGTATCCACTGCTCGACCATCTCAGACAGCTTAGGGTCGAGTTTGACTGCGAGCTCGGCATAGGCAATTGCATGTTCGTCGTCACCCTCAATGAAATGAGCATTGGCCTTGTTGTAGAAGGCCTGCGCATAATCAGGCTTCAGTGCAACGGCACGCGTGTATGACTCGATGGCCTCTTTTCCCTCTCCGAGTCGGGATTGGCTGTCGCCTAGGTTGTTCCAGGCTTCTGCATCATCGGGTCTGAGTTCTACTGCTTTCTCGTAGCACTGCTTGGCTCCTTTGAAGTCCTTGAGCTGATAGAGCACAGTTCCCTTGTTGAACCATATCTCGAAGATCATAGTGTCTATAGCCAGTGCCTCGTCGTACGCTCTGACGGCATCCTCGCTCCTGTTGGCCTCTGCCAGTGCCACGCCAAGGTTGTACCAGCCCTCTATCGAGTGAGGATTCTCCTTTGTGAATTCCTGCAACAGTCGGACTGCTTCTTCGTGGTGGCCGACCTTGATCAACCTAACTGCTTGACGGATGGTTCGATTGCTCTTCTGAGTCAAACTAATACCGCGTGGCTCGGTCTGTGAAGCGGGATAAGTATTGCGAAGGAACCTATTGGGATTTCTTCGCCATTTGCCTTCCGATTATCGTCAGGATTGTGCCTATCCAACCTAGCGACTGAGCTTCCAGCATTAGGGAGCTGACGAGAACCCCGAAGCCTGATGTCCAGAGGATCTCTATCAGAGAGATCACAAGCCCAATCAGACCCATGCCGGCGCCTAGACCGATGATGAACTTCCCTGTGCCCACTCGGGCACCAGTGAGGAGAACGCCCCCGATGATCACGCTGATGCCGCCCAGCCCAGCTAGGAAGAGCAGGACGTACATGATGATGTTAATCAGCCACATGTAGGGTACAAGAGCCGGTATTGAGGCCGCGATGTCGTCCATCAGTTCTAGGAATCCTAAGCTTCCAGTTGTGCTGGTGGCTATCAAGAGTAGGCCGCCCACGATGCAGAGCAAGAACGATGTTCGGTTGTGCACACATTCACCCGGGCGTTGATGGTCTGAAGTATCCTATATTCGTATCCTTCTTGCGGCTCTCTAGGTGATGTCTGCCATCATGACCGGCCGTCTCTTCAGGAAGTCGAATGGTGCGTCAAACCCGCAGTTTCTAATCAAGTCGAGGGCCCTGTCAACATCTGCACCCACATCTGCGGGATTGTGAGCGTCAGAGCCAACAGTCACTGTCGTGATACCCGATTTCCGCAGCGCTCGAATCAGAGATGATTCAGGCATTGGTTCCTGCATACCCTTCCTCCATGACGACGTATTGACTTCGAAGCCAACAGCGTGCGCCTTCATCTTGGCTGTGAGTCCCTTCAGGTGCGACGACCACAGGGAGTGGATTTCGTTTCCATAGAACCGCTCGCCGTACCGACGATATATGTCCAAGTGGCCGAGCAGATCGAAGAACCCGGTTTCCACACATTGAGTCAGAAGACCGTAGTACCTTTCACCCAGTTCCTCCAGCGAGAGTTTCCGAAAAGTCGTGAGCGCGTCCTTCTCTGTGGACATCTGCATGTGGTCAACGAGATGAACTGAGCCCATCACTAAATCGAACTCTGTCTCATGGAACTGATCGGGCAAGACTTCCAAGGCCCCGGGATAGTAGTCAACCTCGACACCCAAGCGGACTTGGAGTCCACGATCCCTGAAAGAGTCACCGGCAGTCCTCACTTCAGACTCGTAGTTCTCCAGCCAGCGGCCGTCGAAGACGCTGAGCCTCTTGCCGTTGACAACAACATATGCATCGTCGTAATCTGGGTCGGTGTCTAGATGCGTTGTAAAACAGATCCCCCTGAGACCCATTTCGACTGCTTTGAGGCAGAAATCCTCTACGCTACCTTTGGCGTCAATCGAGTAGTCGGGATGGACATGGAGATCAATCACAGGATGGTTGCCGGGCCTCCCAAAGCAAACGACCCTATCAAGGCTCGAAATGTGTTTCACGCATATCTTCTTGCCGATATGGTCCCCGGTGCAATGCTAGTGGTGATTTGAGGAGAAAAAAGAGGAATGAAGAAGCAGGTGCTTCCTACTTCTTCTTAGCTGGCTTCTTGGCTGGCTTCTTGGCCGCTTTAGCGGCTGGCTTCTTGGCTGGCTTCTTAGCTGGTTTAGCAGCTGGCTTCTTGGCTGGCTTCTTAGCTGGTTTAGCAGCTGGCTTCTTGGCTGGCTTCTCAACTGGCTTGGGCGCTGGCGCTGGGGCCGGTGCTGGCTTAGGCGCTGGCGCTGGGGCCGGTGTTGGTGCTGGAGCCGGCCTAGGAGCAGGCGCTGGAGCCGGCCATGGAGCCGGTGTCGGTGCTGGAGCCGGCTTAGGAGCCGGTGCTGGAGCCGGTGTGGGTGCTGGAGCCGGTGCTGGCTTTGGAGGCTCTGACCCTGGTTTTGGTGGTTGTGCCATGACTTGTTTCCCAACTCGCTACTTTGTGTGGGTTGCTTCATGACATCAGTCTCGTGTGATGAAGCTCTATCCCGCCCGTCGCATAGTGAATCATCTCAATATAAACGATTTTGTCAGAAAGCCACTGAGGGAGCTTGCGGCACCCATGATTCACGCGTCAGCTGTTCCCGAATCTAGTTCTGCCCCGACAGATGTTGGCCGCCACACCTTGGATCTCTTCTCTCGGAGAAACAATGAAATGACGCCTGCAATGGCTGTTGTTGAGGCCAGAAACAGGATTGACGCTGAAAGGCCGTAAGTATCCCCTAGAGAGCCGAAGACTAGAGGTGCAATGGCCCCCGGAAGCGCTCCTACCGAGAACAGGAGGCCAAAAGCGAGCCCTCTTGACCTAGTTGGGCTAACTTCCGTTTCGAAGGCCTCGTTCGGAGGAACTCCGAGGAAGTAGAAGAATCCGAAGATGATTAGTACTGCAATTACAAGTGTTTGGTCAATTGATGTGTTGAGCAACAACAAACAGGGAGTAATGAGTGCGTTGGAGAGCACTATAAACGGCACTCGCCGCCTGAGCCTGTCTGAGAGGGGAGCCGACACAACTTCGCCAACAAGCCCTCCCACAAGCATTATGGTTGTCAAGGATCCTGCCCAGACGGGCGTATAGCCGAATCTGTCAACAAGATAGACTGGCATCAGCATTGCAACGCACCTAAATGGTATTCCTCTGAGGCCTGAAAGAATCAGAATCAGGGCGTAATTGCGAGTCCAGCCTTCAACATCGGGCTCTCGCTGAACTGTAACGTGACAGGCAGGAGGTTCTCTGCGTCCCCAGGCCATAAACATCGAGGCAGAAGCAAACAGAACAAAGCCCATCATCCCGAGAACGAACAGAGACTGTTGCCATCCTCCGAGTAACACGAAGAGTGTGATTCCTAGAGCTGGTACGACTGCCATGCCCACGAGTCCCCCTGCCGCCTGTATGCCGGCCGCTGTGGCCCTAGAGCTTCCGGGGAATCTCACCGTAAGTGCCGGGAATGCGCAGGGATGATAGGCTGAGGCGGCCAGACCTAGAAGGACCTGACAGAGGATTAGGAAGGCTAGCGTAGTCGCGAGGCTTGTAAGGAGCACGACGAGAGCAGTGAACAGAATACTCGCAGGGATCAGGATATCCCGCCACCCCTTGTCCGAGAGATACCCCACGAGCAAGTGCGACGCAGTCATAGTGAACACTGCTGCACTTGTGACAAGCCCCACTTCCGTGAGACTCAGCGAAAGCTCGTCTCTGATGATGGGCATGAAAGGTGAAAGAGCACCGGTGTACAGATGATTCGAGAAATGGGCGACCGTACAGGCTGCCAGTACTGCAAGTGAGGCTCTCGTTGCTCTGGACACGCGGGCGACCTCTTCAGTGTGACCGCGTTTGGCCCTCGAATTGTCGCACAGTTAAGCATGCTGGTTTGGAGGTCCGTCCCGTGAGATGGGCTCAGACCTCCGCGTAGCTCACAAGTACCGTGCTAAAAGAAGAAGGAAAGAAACCGACAAGTTGGTAGCTGGCGACCAGAGCTATGCCCCGGTCACCAGCACCGCTTCGACTCGGTAGTTTTAGCGACTATGCCCTGTGATTCCCGGCTTAAAAGCTTCCAAGACCACGCAATGGAAGTGTATCCATCCACACTTCGGTTTCGACGTTCTTACGGCAGTCCTGTCAACCACTTGACAATCTTGAGCGCCAGTACATCATCATCATGTGAACTGTAGCGGCCGGCCATGCCCCAATTGTCGACAAAGAAGTTGGACCCGGTCACAACTATTCGACCTCCGCCGCCTCCTTGCCTGCAGGCCAAGACTGTGCCCGAGTTATACCGAGCAAGAGACACCGCGCCTATTGGAATGGCTATGGTCGATCCTAGATAATCGAAATCACTCACTCCTACGGTTGTCGGATGCGTAGTGATGTCGGTGATAAGCGCTGGCGAGTCTCCAGACGGGACGCTTGTGTAACTCAGGGAGAATCCTGTCCAGTTGAGAAAATCGTTCAGTGAGCTGATGTCAACACTGTCGTTGGAGAGAGCGGCCACGAAGATACCGTGACCTGCGTCGAAGTACTGCTGGTAGGCTTCCTCTTCTGCCTGAGAGAACGGGATCGAGAATATCACTGGTGCAAGTGGCTCTGTTTCATTCAATTCCCAAGTGCATGGATCCAGCAACAAGACGGCGTCATACTGCGATAGAGATTCGAAGGTTGTTGCAGAACTATTGCGCAGCTCGGTCACTGAAATCGAGTTCGATGTCAGTTCCGTGTAGAGTTCCTTGAACTGCCCATAGACAGTGTCCATTGACCATGCAGTGTGACTGATATCAAACGCTACTCGTGCAGCGGGAGTTGTGACATTGAAATCGACACTGACATTGGCGCTTCCGCCGGTTTCCGACACGAACTGGATTTCTGCACTGTATACGGCGGAACCGTTGCTAGGAACTTCAACCATCATAGGAATCAGGCCTGTCTGATTGATGGTCACGGCCTCCGGCACGTGAAACACGCTTGGAGTGACAGTCACAACCTGAACATCAAAGACTGCGAGCTTAGTCGTGAAGAGGGTCAACTCAAACTCATAGGCATCCCCGTAGAAGAGTTTCTCGAAATCCAGAGGTAGGCTCACTGGTGACACATAGGCCAAAGCAGGAAGGCCTTGAAGGTTTGTACTCTGTGCTATCAATTGTATAGATCTGTCCACATTGAGTGCTCCTGCACCAACCATGTACTCTGGCCAGGGGATTGGGTCTGCACCTTTTAACAGAGCAGTCATCACAAGACCTGGTGTCCATGATCGGTTGTTCGCAAGACAGTATGCCACAATGTCCGCCGCGGCCGCAGCAACCCTAGGAGATGAGAATGAAGTGCCATAGTATATGGTTGTCGTAGTTTCAGTATATCCGAGCGCGGCGATGTCTGGTTTCATGTACCTCGATTGAGTTGGTCCGAAGCTAGTGAAGTAGTACGGGTCGTTCTTGTCGTCGATACCTGCAACAGAGAGACAGGCTGGGAAGACTCCTGGCGACGCGATACTGGTCCCTGCAATCCCGCTGTCCCCTTCATTGCCTGCTGACGCAACGACAATCACGCCATGGGAAAATGCATACTGAACAGCCTGCTGGCCTGGATCCCCAAAGGTAGGTGTCGAACCTATCGAGAGATTGATGACACTGCAGTTCTGTTCAATCGCCCAGTAGATAGCTGCTATAATCCCGGCCGTGGTGGCTGAACCTTGAGGCCCAATCACCTTTGCAATGACTAGGTAAGCGCTGTCGCTCTCTGCGGCGATCAGCGTGGAAACGAGTGTCCCGTGCGGCACGCCATCAGGCTCAGCATCACTCGTGGACGCATCATTCAGGTCATAGCCATACTCCGTACTGACGAAGCTCTTCTGTGCAACCACTCTGTTCTCGAGACTAAGACCGACGTTTATCCCGGAGTCAATTACCCCGACTCTCACAGATTGGCTGGATGGGCCAATTGGAATCAACCCCAGCAGGATCACCATGCCTGTGGATACTACAATCAGCAGTATCACGATTACAGCGAGCAGCTTTGTAACGCTTGTCGACGACCCTCGTCTGGAAGCAACAGGGGTTTCCCAGTATCTATACACACCTATTCTTCTCCTGTCAATGCCAAAAGAATCTGTCGGAGCCTGTAACACCTGCAACCATTGCGATAACACGTTTACGTGCTTTTGAACGGGCTTCTGCAGAGCGTCCAGGTACTCGGCTCAAAGAAGCTTCAAAAGGTATGTTCATGGGAAGTACAACGCTCAAGACTGCCTGGACCTGTTACAAGTTGCTTTATCTGTGAGCGCCGTTCAGAGTGCTTATCCGACCGAGGGACATATCTTGTCAGAGAAGGACGCCATCACGACCTCACTGACCGCATGTAGGTTTCAATGCATTCCTCTCGACGATGTCCTCAACACTCTCTCTGTCGATTCGAGAGTCGGACTATCGGACGATGACGTGAGGACTCGTCTTCAGAAGTATGGACCCAATACATTGCCAAAGGTAAGAGGTTCCTTCTGGAAGGTCTATCTTGCACCCATTCTCAACTGGCTGATAAACATCTATCTCATGAGCTCAGTGGCGTTGATTGCGCTCGCATTCCTGTTTCCCTCTGGGGAGAACCAGCTGGGAGAAGCCACACTCTGGTTGAGCGTTGTGGCAATCAACTGCTTGGTGGCAATCTTCCAGCAGTACAGGGCGCAAAAGAAGCTGGAAGCACTCGAGAAGCTTTCTGCGGGTGAGTCACGAGTCATCCGTGGTGGGCGGGAGATGAAGATAGACCCCACGTTGATTGTTCCCGGCGATATCGTCAAGCTGGAACAAGGGGACAAAGTACCGGCCGATGGGCGAATCGTTACGTCTACAAACCTCAGTACAAACGAGGCTTCATTGACTGGTGAGAGCGTTCCGAACTCGAAGGATCCCAGAGCAATCGTAGAAGCAGAGGCACCCTTGACCGACATGAAGAATATGGTCTTCTTTGGCACATATGTTTCGACCGGAACTGCAGTCATTGCTGTGACTATGACAGGCGCGTCAACCGAGATCGGCTTGATTCAGGGCGAGCTTGAGGAACTGAACACGGGTGACATCCCGCTCCGCAAGAAGGTCAATATGCTAGCGAAGTTTCTGGGCATTGCTGCGTTGGTCCTCATGGGCGTATCGGTTCTATGGCGGACCATCATTCGTCCGATGCTCTCTGGCCAGCTTCCAAATTTCGCTCCGGCCGCAATCGCCGCCGACCTAACGGATGGGATAACAAGGGCGATGACAATAATGCCCATCAATATCCCTCTACTCACGACGATTGTACTATTGACTGGGGTTCTTGCCATGGCGAAGAAGGCGGTGATCATCAGGGACCTATCGGCAATAGAGAGTCTCGGACGAGTGAGCGTGATATGTTCGGACAAGACCGGTACAATGACTCGTAATCAGATGACCGTCAAGTTCTGTTGGGACGGTCGGGATCTCTATACTATCACTGGTGATGGGTACGAGCCGCTAGGGGAGATATATCGGCTCAAGGATTTGCCTGTCACAGACTCGACGATTCCACCAAATGCTGTCTTGGTCAATGATGTTGAGGGCTCGAAGGGCCTGTACAAGCTTGTGCTCTGTGGTGTGATAGACAATGATGCAGAAATCAGCCAGAAAGAGATAGTTGGGCAGGGCGTCGTATGGTTTCCAATTGGAGATCCGACTGACGCCGCTCTCCTTGCTCTCTTCCGCAAGAGTGGTCTAGATGAGGGTGAGATCAAGAGGAAGTACAAGGTAGTGAAGGAGTTTCCATTCGAGTCGGAGCTCAAGCGAATGTCCAAAATATGCTATGACGGCCAGAAGTTCATTGTTTTTGTCAAAGGTGCGACAGAGGTCATCTTGCAGAGGTGCACAATGATCAGCAGCGGGGATCGGGCTTCGAAGCTAGCGCCTGAAACTGCGACG
>PRDI01000098.1 GCA_003345595.1 Candidatus Thorarchaeota archaeon
ACGTTCTCGTGTGCCTCAAGCATCATGTGGTCCCCAGTTGGGACGTAGTCAACGAAGGACACGGGCATCGAGAAGCCCATTCCTCGGAAGTACCCAAGGTCTGAAACCCCGAGAAGCCACTCATCCTCAGGCAAAACGCTCTCTTGAATCTCAATTAGCCGTAGAGCTCTTTGTTCGGGAATGTACACTTGCGCACCACTGGTCCAATCGGGCCCCCTTGCCCAACCGAGTCTTGGCCATTGTGGGATATATCTGATTCTGTCACGAGTCTACGTCTTCCAGTTCTTCCTTGCCAGCCAGGATGCGGCAACAGCGGCCGTGGAGATGAAGCCGATTAATGCAATCGGTATAGCGACATCAGTATAGATGCCACTAGTGCGCATATCAGAAACTTGCGGATCTAGCCCCATGAGGTACTCTTCTAGGTTTGTGATTCCGTCCATATCCGCATCAAATGCGGAATCGTCGAAGAGTGGGTCGAGCCCATACTCTACCTCCCAGCCATCGGGCATCCCATCGAACTCGCTGTCGTTGTTTCTCGGATCTGTACCATTCCGGAACTCGTACAGGTTGTTGAGGCCGTCTCCGTCGGGGTCGAGGAGTGAGTCTGGGACGAGCGGGTTGAACCCATTCGTAATCTCCCAGCCGTCCGGGAGAGAGTCGGAGTCAGAATCGGGATTCATAGGAAGAGTCCCGATAATGATCTCATAGGCATCGTTGAGGGAGTCGCCATCCGAGTCCGTGTTGTAAAGCCCGGTCAGTGTCCAGTACTGATAGCGGTCCGAGATTCCATCTCCCTCGATATCTGTATCATATTGTATCTTTGTCTGAACAGAAGACTGACTTCCGTTGGGATTGCTGACTTTGAGCCTGTACAATCCATTGGTGGCGACTGTCACATTGAATACGGTCTGATTGAGCTGCGGGGCATTTCCTAAGAAGGTTTCCAGCAGAGTCCCACTGGGAGCATAGAGAGTAAACTGCGGACTGCCCAGACTCCAGCATGCCGTAACTGCAAGCACAGTCGGAGTAGTTATGGCGACGTAGTACGTTTCTGAGCCGTAGCGGGATATGACGTCGGTCGCCATAAGGTTGGCCGGTTCTCCATAGCTGTGGGCCATAGTAAAGGCCATACTGGCGGCAATCGACGCGCTCGTTTCCTGAGCCAACGTGAAATTGTAGGATGGGTTGTCCCACGTATCTGCAGATGTGTGATACGCATCATCGCTATCCGCACCGCTCTCGAATGCAAACAAGACCTGCTCGTACCCGTTCCCAATGAATGACGCGTGGTCTGAGGCCCACCAGAAGGAGGCGGACTTTGAACTGACAGTTTTGATGAGACTCGTCCCAAGGTTGTTGCTCATCATCTTCATGAGCTCAGCATAGTACTGGCTGTCTTGATACGTTGCCTCAGAGTCCTTGTTGTAAGCCACGAGCACGCGTGCATCCGATAGAGCCTCATTGTCTGCAACCAGCAACATATCGATATTGAAGTACTGTAGGATACTCACACCCCGCGCATTGAGAATCGCGGCAGCCTCGTTGCTACCGAGGAGTCCAATCTCCTCCGCATTCCAGGCACAGAAGTAGATATCCAGCGGCCACTCGTATGGTGACATCACGCGTGCCACCTCGAGCATTGCGGCTACTCCGACCGCATCATCATTGGCTCCGGGTGATACTGAGACCGTGTCATAGTGGCCTCCAACGATGAAAGCGGGTGCGGGCTGAGGAACCCAACCAGGAAGACGCCCCACAACTGACATTCTCCCCCCCAACACTTCAACCTGAATCCGACCGTTTGACACGGATCTCAGCTGGTCCTGTATCCATGACCGCGCCTGCTCATTCGCGCTGCTTGAAGAAGGCCGCGGTCCGTAGGCTGTCAGGTCCACTACTAGCTGGTTGCAGATTCCCTCTGAAACAGCGTCGAAGACTTCTTTCGAAAAATCAGCGCCGTACACTCTCTGAGAAGGCAGAGCCAGTCCTTTGGGAGTGTCTGGATCTTGTCCACTTGCCCCTGGACATACGAGTCCGGCAGGTGACAAGAAGGCTAGCAATAGAACTATGAGGGCTATCCTTTGGCAGTACAACTCACACGCTTCCGGACTTGTCGTCAGATCTCGCTTGGGCCTAGGTTGAGCACAACATCATCTCTCTTGAAGCCATTGGCCCTCCATGAGAATAAGCGGTCTGTTTCGAGCAACTCCACAGTTCAAGATAGTGAAAGATAAAAAGCAAGCGTGCAGACCTAAGAGGCCACCCATGCCACTCAAAGAGCTGCAGACAGCGGTTGAAATCAAGGACCCCATTTACGGTTACGTGGGTCTGACGCAGCTTGAGAAATCCATTCTCGATACGAAGCAGTCACAGAGGCTCAGGCGAATCAATTCCCCAGCTTGTACGTATCTCGTGTACCCGGGAGCAGAGATCACAGCGATGGGAAGACTGCCCGGAATCCTGCGCATTACTCACATGTTCTTCGAGAACCTCAGCGCAGACACGGATGAAATCCAGTTGGCGAGGCTTGTTTCCATGGCGCTGACGCTTGCACAGGGACCATGGGCGAATGTCATGGAAGAATACCTCTTAGTGCGGGGTACGAGTCGGCGGAAGCTAGCACAGCTCATAGTGGCAAAGTCAGGGATTTCCGACATCGTGAAAGACAGCGGCCTCTCGCTGAGTACGGTCAAGGACTCAATAGAACGTGGAGTTCTCGTCAAGGGGTCCCATGTGGACATTGTGGCAACTCCAATCAACCCCCAACTCGTTGACAGTCTGATGAGGGATTCATACTTTGCAGGAGTTGAGTATGCTCGCCTAGAATATCCGAGGCTGTTTGCCCAGACGCGCATTGTCAAAGACCATGTGGCGGTGGAGCGAGGTTCCTTGTTCACGCTTGAGTCGTATCTGTCTGCGGGGGTCAACATGTTTGAGGCTATATACTTCCACAAGGCTGTGAGGGCCGGCGAGCTCATGCTAATGCGCATCTTGGATGAGGCGGGGTCCCAACTGATGCGGTTTCCAGACAAGGAACTCGAACTGTTCCTCAGCTATGATGATTTCACCTTGCGCGACACTCTGTTGTCGACGGGCTCCGATGCGTCAGAGGAGATGGCTTGGGCCAATCACCTATTCCGTGACTATGACAAGCGCTATCTGATCAAGATGGCTAGCGAACGAGCGATATCCGATGATGCGTTCCTCAAGAAACTCGCAACACCTGATGGCCAGTATGAGATAGAGCGTGAGATTGCCGAAGAGACCGGCATCGATCCAAGGAATGTCTACGTCGATTATCCTGACCGCGTGTCAGTGAGCTACCATCCGGGCAAGTACTCAATGGACGACCTCATGCTGTTCGAGCGGGGATCGAGGGGGTATGAGTTCTGGCCCGTGACTGAGATGAGTCTCTTGGCCAGAAGCCTTGGTCGGACGCTGA
>PRDI01000099.1 GCA_003345595.1 Candidatus Thorarchaeota archaeon
CTTATTTGCCTATCTGCAAGAGGGGTGCGGATATCAATGTGCGCACTACAATCATCCATCAATGCAGACGAGGATCACTCCATCGCACACCTCGGCATCTTCTTCACGAGTTTCCTGCTCTCACCTCCAATCCCTAGGATGAGGTGTCAAGAGAGCATTGAAACCAGAATGAATCCGCAGATGGAAGGTATGGCTCGCACAGTATCTAGAGTTGTCAATAGTAGGACGCCTCCACCCTCTGGACTTCTTTTTCTTCTCCTTCCATTCTTGTTCGGATCGGTTGGCATGACGTCTGTCAGTGATGGGCTGTCTCATCAGGTCTAGCTCTACCAAGCTGGTTTCAAGACCTCAGAACTGAGTGGGCCGACTTCACGTTTGTTGGTCTCTCTTAATCGAGTCAACTCCACCAGAAGCAAGACAAAGGAACTCAAACACCCCATAGGCTTCGGTCATGTTGGCTGCCGTAAACTCGACGGTGCGACCATCGATTCTCCTTACCAAGGGAAGCAACTCAGCGGCATCGGCGAAGTACGTCGACTGAAAGACCACCCTCATCCTGACTGGACGGTCTGCGACGAGAGCCTTTGCTCTGTGCTCCTTCAGATTCGCCATTGCGCTCTTCACACCTGCCCTGAGTTCCTTCTCTATTCTACCTAGCCCGAAGCTTCCTGCGGAGCTTCGACTGAGGGATCGTTTGAGCGCAACAGTCACAGTCCATGGGGCGTACCTCTTCACATCGTCCTCAAGAAGCTGGTAATCCCCGGCGACGAGTATCACGGGCACCTTCAGGTCTCCTAGATAGTAACCATTGAGGAGGAACTCACTCACCTCGACGCGATTGATCTCTAGTCGGTGAACAGAGAGGCTGTTGTAGGTATGATCGAACGTAGACTTAGCAGTGCCTGCCTTTGAGTGATATCCGAGGAAGAGCCCTGCGTCACATCCCTCTGCTCCAGCCACCATTGAGGAGGGCCTAGGGTAGCCTCTGATGAGTTCTACATACTCAGGCAGCTCATCCACCAACAGATTGACCATCGGGCCGTGGCTGTCTGCAACAACTATCTCATCGGCTCCGTTGTTATGTAGCTCGTCCATAGCAATGAGCGAAACCCTTGTAGCAATCTTTCTGGCCTCATCATACAGAGTGCCTTTCAGAGTCAAGTGTCCAGGTATGACAACATAAGGCATACCCTCAAGGTCAACTGAAATGAATACTCTCATAGGAAAGCCTCGGCATCTCCCGGATTAGTGCGTAGCTGACGAAAAAGCCTTCCGGACCAAAGGGAGCAATGTGGGTCGGACCCATGGTCGAATCATTTATGGGCTGGGAGAATGGTGCGAATCGTGGAGGCTCAAGTGTATTGAGTCTAAGTGGACCCCTCCGCCAGCGCAAGAGTTACCTCAAGTTGGTTCTACGTCCTAGGGGCATCACGTTGGAGGACGTACGCAACAAGTACGTTTCAGAGGTCACATCCTTCTACGAGTTCGTCTGGGACACCCCGACAGGCGATCCTCTCATTGAGGCTCTCAGATCGGTGCTTCAGACGCGTATGCCTGACTTATCCTTCTTTGTAGTGATGAGCTCACTCAGAACCCAAGCGGTCACTTCGCAGAGAGGCCCAAAGACAGCTAGTCACAGATATCGGCACATTGCTGAGGTAGAAGTCACCAAGACTGTATGAGCGTTTGCGGCAGGCTGAACGGTCAGGTGCCTTGTCTAGCTCGTGTTGCAGTTTCAAAAGGGTTATGTCTGGGTCAATGCGCCGGACCATCCAAGGTCAAGATAATGCCTGAGAAACTCAAAGTCGGGACTGCGACTGCCAAGAGAGGCGAGCTGCAGAAAGGTATGATGAAAGGAATTGAGCTCAACACCACTACTAGCATCGACATCCCGGTTCTCGTGATGAATGGGATGAAGGACGGCCCCACCCTTCTCATAGTTTCCACGCAGCACGGAATCGAGATTCAAGGCACTGAGGTGGTCCTCAAGATCATGAGGGAGAGGATCGACCCAAAGAAGCTGAGGGGTGCGATAATCGGAATCCCTGTCGAAAACCCTCTCGCCTACATGCACCACCAGTATCTGTCTTGGATTGACAACCTAGACTTGGGCGGCGGAGGAAGTGGAAGTCTGCTCACTGCCGACAGACCCCTGGGTGGAGCGACAGAAAGACTTGCCTACGCGTTGTGGCAGGAGGCATGGAGTCAGGCTGACATTGTCATCAACATCCACTGCAATACTCGCCCCGATTCTCTATTCTTCCAAGAGATCAACACCGGCAACCCGAAGACGAGAGAGAAGCTTGAGCGAATGGCAAAGGCCTTTGGAGTGACAACCCTGATTGTCAACGAACCAGTGAAAGACGATGCACCTTCCACGTTGGCAAACATGGCGGCGAAGAAGGGTGTACCTGACATACTCATCGAACTGATTGATGGCCGCTGGATATCCGAGCCTTCCACTTCAGTGGGTGTGAGGGGCGTTATCAATATCATGAAGACCCTCGACATGATCGACGGTCAGATAGAACCACAGCAGGGGATTCAGATCGTACAAGGGCCGTGTAAGGAATGGGGCATTGTTCGAGCCAACAGAGGAGGCCTGGTCCGTTTCCTCAAGAAGCCAGGCGTCTTCATGAAGAAGGACGAGGTCTTTGCAGAGATCTACGACCTGTATGGTGACGTGCTCGAGAGGGTGAAGATGCCGGTGGATGGATACACGTGGGCATACCCATGCGGCGACATCTTGGGCACCAACTCAAGTCTGCAGGCTGTTCAGACTGGTGCTAATGTTGCCTATGTCTTCACAGAGGAGAACAAGTAGGCTAGCAGGTCTTTGCTGGGAATCGACAGGTCATTGTGAACCTGCTGAGCTAGGTCTTGATGTAGCTCTGAGCCGGTTCGAGCGCGGCTCGGAGCTAGTGCAATTCCTCATTGATCCTTCACGACACGAGTTGGAAAGAGGCATTCAAGGCCAGGGGGAGTACTTAATCCTTAATACAACATGCACGAATGCTGCTCAACTGAGTGGAGCGCGAGGATGTCCGTGAGCTCGTCTTCGCAGTCTGTGCAAAGGCCGATGATTTCCGGGTTTCTATTGATACTGATAGTAGTCCTCCTCATTGTGCCGCACACACTCAAGATCGAGCTTTCAAACGGCACTGACAATTCCTATGTTAGGTGCGACCTGATTGCATTATCATGGGCCCTGATTCGTGCTTATGGAAGGACGATTGCTGGACCCTTGAACACAGTAAGCCTTTCATTGCCAGACGGGATGGCACTTCTCTGGGGCGAACTTGCTCTTGCAGCGAGCATTCTTATCTTTCATGCAGTGCGACGGATTTCTCCTAGAGTCCCTGTTAGCAGACTCGGCTGGGCTGTTGTAGCTTGGGTCGTCCTTTGGGTTGTCATATTGCCCGGTGTGACGGTGATTGCAGCTGTTGAATTCTGGGCGCAGACTGTGATTCCCTTCGCACTGCAGCAAATCAGTACGGCCGTGGTTGCATGGTACTATCCTTCTGACAAACAGGAGGGTCGAGAAACCTAGACGCTCCCGCTTGACAACGCTTCATTGACCTTGAAATCACCACAGGTGATACGCACCGTGCGAAGTTTCGTTTTCGACCATTTCAGAGTGCCACCCTTTGTCATGCCCGCGGCGAATCCAAGATAGGCACATCTATCTGAGTTTCCCCCATTTCAGCGCGAGTTGAGATGAAGGCAATGAGCAAGGCCATTCGGAGCATGTTCGATGAGGTGTCGCCGACCTATGAGCTCGTCAACCACACCATCACGTTCGGCTTGGACACGGTATGGCGAAGATTGGCCGCTGTTTTCGCCGCAAGGAAAGGGGGAGCAGTCTGGGTTGATGTGTGCAGTGGGACCGGTGAGATGGCTCTGAGTCTTCGTCATTTTGCTGCTACACATACAAGGGTGATTGGAGTAGACTTCAGTACGCCTATGCTCAAGAAGGCCGCAAGCAAATCGGAGGCAGGCGGAGTGCTCTTCATGCTTGCCGATGTGAAGACGCTCCCCCTTCGCAGCAGCTCACTTGATGTTCTAACAGTCGCTTTTGCTATTCGGAACCTCCACATGTCGAAACGAGCGCTGGTTGGGACTCTCGAAGAGTTCCACAGAGTCCTGAAACCCGATGGGCTCTTTATCAGCCTAGAAACCAGTCAACCATCTTCCAAGTTGATCCGATGGCTGTTTCGTTCCTATGTCAAGTGGCTCGTCAAAACGATAGGCCGCACAATCTCCAGTTCGAGCTCTGCTTATTCTTACCTATCATCTACTGTGCTTCGCTTCTATGGCGCAGAGGATTTTGCAGAGATCATTCGAGAGGCGGGATTCAGTCGTATCAGGTTCTATTCCATGATGTCCGGAATCGTCGCCATTCATGAGGCCAGAAAGTGATTGCCTTAATGCGTCCATTAGTCGCATCTGGCGAACAGAAGATGCTCCTATATGATTCTGCAATCTCATCTCTGCTTGGTCGACCGAAGCACGTCATCGATCATGAACTGGCGCTCTGTTCGCCACGAATGAGTGTTCTCGTCAAGTGTTTCGGGCCACACGTAGTACAGGTAGGAGTGCGTGTAGTCCAAGAGACAGACAGTCATCTGTTTCAGAGAAGAGAACAGATTGGTCAGAACTGGTGAAAGATGGCTCGGTTGGAGCCTGATGAACCAAAAGAGCTGGTTGCCGGACACTCTCATCGTAGACTCAAAAGGAATCGGATTTCTCACCATCTTCGTTCTTAGCCTTTGAAGAAACGCACTTCCACCTGTGCCCAGAATCAGAACGTTTGTGTAGATGTCGAAGGCAGATGGATCGAAGGTCACACGGAAGCCATCTATACATTCGTCCCGTATCATGCGGTAGCGTCTGCTGAAGGTCTGAGGAGTGAAATATGTTCCATTCTTTCTGAGCGTTTCTATGAGGTCACTATTCTTTCTTCGAGCCCCTTTCATGAGCTCCTGCAGGATGGAGAGGTCATTCTTTGTGAGCCAAGACAATGACTTGCCTGGCCACTCTTCTCTCTTCACTGGCTCGTCCACAATGGTTTCTGCTGTGAACCACTTATCCCAATCGAACTTCCAAGTGAGTGTCTTTGAATCCCAACCATCAATCCTCAGGGATGAATAGACCGTGGGTTCGTCTTCCTCGGGAAGGAACCTGTAACCAGTCACTGCGCCCTCATCCGAAATCTGCTTGACCATCGCCTCTATGAGAGGACGTGTACCGACAGGTGTCCGAAACTGGAGAAGCTCTCCGTTCATAGCCCCGTAACAGCGACTCCGATAGGCAGTGTACGGGTGTCTTGTCGCAATGTCTTCCAGTCTGAGAATTCCTTCAAGGTCATTGGTTTCCAGAAGCACATCAACAGACTCGTAGCCAAGGTTATGATGGCTGAGAAGCGGCTTGACCACGAAGTAGGCCATCTCTTCGGCCTTTCCCTTAGGGACAATGGCTGAACGTTGCCCCTGAAGCTCCCTGAGCCGCTTTGCAGCTGTCGGCTTGGAAACCCCTGCTCGACCGGCCAGCTCATCAATCGTGGCAAAGGGGTTTTCCTGTATCGCAATGAGGAGTGATAGGCTTTGACTGGGTAGCGCGTTCAGTTCCATCCACTCACCATACTAATCGGTCAGGCAGACACGTTTCTGATTGTAGCTAGTACATCACTTCGACTGTCAGTATTTCAGCTAACGGCGGTCCTGGATCTCCACCTGTTGGTGGGTCAAACGCAACAGATGAAGAGCCATAATAAATGTTCGATTCCCCAATCAAGAATGACAACACACTAAATGTGTACCAGCCCGATTCCGTGACTACATTCAACCATCCTATGGTGAGAGTGAGTTGTCGATACTCACCTTTGACTCCGATCACTAGAATGAACCCGCTTCCAGACGGAAGAATCAGATGGCAGTAGATCTGGGTTCTCTTGAAAACAACCTCATCCGACAAGACTGTAATCCGAAAAGTGGTTACTATGTCATCTTCACTGCCATCTCTATCCAGGTCACAGTAGTCAGCGTTCTTGATGACAACCTGCAGCGGGTCATCTTTCTGACCACTTCCGTCGGCGCGAGCCTGATTTGGCACCATGGCGAGAAAGCATGCTGCCACTAGTGCAAACACCAACATCCTTCTCAAACTTATCATAAGCGACACCTGTCGATAGAAAAACGAACCCGTTCGATGCTTCTTTTGCTTTTCTATCACATCCCCATTGCTGGGAATCTCAAGAACCAACCCGTCAGTGGGAGTAAAGTAAAACCTTATATAAGTTCGGTTTACATTACTACCACAACCATTTGGACAGATGACTCATTCGGTGATAGAATCTTGGGACTGAAAGATGATGGCCCTCTCAAAGGGCACAGAATATCCTCCTCTGAAGAACAGAAAACAGTCGTTCCCCGAGCAGATATCAAGAATCAAGCGCTGAGTGTGTCCGGTCCCTCCCAGATGTCGGTTGTTCAAACCGAACGCCTGCTGGCCTACGAAAGCCCAAGCAAGGCGCCTGACGGCCCGGGGCATGATCGCGGCCTATATGCATCCTCTTTGCAGTCTGTTCTGTCAAAGGGCTACGAGCGTCGGCCGAGGATTGTCACTCCCAGAGATGTTCGCAAGACCAATGCGCTTGACCGACAAATGTGTGTTGAATCCATCGACCTACTAAAGAGCTATCTGGGCGGCCATCGGAACATCTCGTTAGCGGTCCGTATGGTAACCGGAAACGCAAAGCCCGTGATTCACGCAACGGTGAGCCTGGTTGTTATCAGCCCAGATGGTGAACTGTCCCGGTTGTCAGAATCCACCGACGACAATGGCATTGCGTTCTTCAGGGTCAATGATGCAGTCCCGGGCGAATGGGGAGTCGTGGTCACAGAGGTCATTCACCCCTCATACATTTTCAGCAGATCTACTAGTGCCGAAGTGAGTAGGGCGGCCTTCCTTTGACAAGCCTACGGGTTTCCTTCCCAAGCAGTTAGAATGCTCACAATTGAGAAACACCATCAATCTTAGTAGACTAGGGCCATAGTATACTTGAGCCGGTTTCACGGTAGATGCACCGTTCGTCAGCTGCGAAAAACACACCCTCAAGTGTCTGTGAGAGGTCTAGTCCATCCAATTCGTCGACTGGATACCAGGACAATTGACTATGAGTCCACTCTTCATTGCCGTGGACTGGCATTCCGAGGACTGGTTTTTCTTGGGCAATCATTTCGATCAAGAGAATGACCCCCAGCCTGCCATGCAGCTCACCTAGAACAGCTAAGAGGTGTTTTTCAGATGTCACTCCAACCGCAGCCTCTTCGGTGAGCTCTCTGGAACACGCTTTCTCCAGTGGGCCTTCCGCATCCTTTGCTTCAAGCATTCCACCGGGCACCGAGAGGAAGAGGGGACAATACATCGAATCGCCTGCACGTTCTCCAATCAAGATACTCTGACGATCAGGCGACAGGAGGATTATTTGACAACCGAGGCAGCCATAGCCTGAAAGACCCAACCCAAGACTATCTAGGGTTACGACTCTTGAGAACCTGATTGTGCTAAGGTCAAGATGTACGCCGGTTGACGAAACCTGTAGCTCGTCTAGGACCAAGAGTGACCCATCGTACGCGCTGGGATGTTCCAGTAGGGCCTTTTTCCAGATGTCCTCTCTCTTTGCTTCCAGTCTGGGCTGCAGCAGAACCTCTTTGTTAGGATAACATCGCCACGACACATACTCAAGTGGTACACGTCCTTTCCAGTGAACTGTGAGCCGAAGCTGTGTATTGACCATGGAATCACCGGGCCGCCGTCGTTTCTAATGGTCGTCAGTCGTTCTATGAGGACGTGTCGATTCGTTAGAGCCACGCCCTAGATGAAGTTAGAGTGCCTCTTGGCTTGCACTCACAGACCGCCCGTGCCTTTGCCCTTGAGATCCCTCAGGAGATCGCGAATCTCACGCAGAGTCAACAGCATCTCATCATCAAGGCTGTCTTCCATCCTTGGCACGGGTTCCTCATGAGGAAGAACCACTTCAGTCCCGAGCGTGTAGGGCTCTCGGAACTTCCTCAGTTCTCTGAGAATGAAGTCCCTGACTTCCTCATAGAACACTATTCCTTCGAGCTTCTGTTCGGGCCCCTGCTGCCTGGGCCCAGAGAAGCCCGCAGTTTCAATCTCGACCGTGCCTATCCCAAAGAGCCGATCGAATACTCCAGCCCTGCTCGAGATGTTTGTGATGGTCCTGAAGGGAACATGCTTTCTCGTCACGTTCAATATGCCCTGTTTCACGTAAACCTCGGGCATCGTTTCGCCTGACTCTGAGATGACCGAGTACTCTATCGAGTTGATGTAAATGGGCGTTAGCACGAGTGCCGGAATCAGCCATATCAGGTTGAAGATCCACACGCCGACGTTTATGAGTAGCGACCACTGACTGACCCACAGCCCATAAACAGTCACTTCGGGGTTTTCACCTGTCGACATCATGTATACTACCCCTAGGACCATCAGAATGATGAACGCCCAGAGTGCGACAGCTATTGAGATTTCAATCGTCCAGTTCTTGTTTCTGAACGCCTTTGATGGTCTGAAGACCTTCCCACTGAACATCTTCTCAGCAGGCGGCCTGATCACCTTCGTTTCCTCATCGTGTGTCATGCTTATCTGCCTCCTCTCCTGTCGAGTTTCTCGTCCATTCTCTGGAGAATGTCCCTCATCTCGCGGAGAGTAATCAGTATCTCATCAGTGGTGGCATTCTCAGCTAAGGCCACAGGGCGCTCTTGAGCGTACCCGGTCTTCGTCGGTTGCACGACCTCCGTGCCAGTAACATATGGCGCGCCAAGCTTTCTGAGCTCTCTCAGTATGTAGTCTCTGAGCTCCTCATAGAAGACCACGCCCTCAATCTTCTCTTCGGGTTCTGTAGCTCCTGCTGCTCCCACTGAGGCACCTGCGGTTTCAATCTCGATATTGCCTATCCGAAAGAGCCGATCGAATGGTCCCGCCGTGCTTGCGATGTTTGTGATAGTTCTCAGGGGTACATGTTTCTTCGTGATGTCTATGATGCCTTTCTTGACATATATCTCGGGGAGACTCTCGCCCGACTGTCCCAACACAGAGTACTCAATTGAGTTCACGTAGACCTGAATTAATGCCGCGGTTGGAATGGACCAACAGGCATTGATGACCCAGATCCACCAGCTCATCTGGACCCACTGGTGCTCAAGCAGGTTCCAGAAATCCGGCAGACCCACAGACTGGAAGAGATATGCGATCCCGTAGAACATCAGAATCGTGATTGCCCATATTGTCACTGCGGTGAAAGCTACAGTGAACCAGTACTTATTCCTCAGCCGCTTCGATGGCCTGAATACTTTGCCGCTTGTCACCACTTCGAAAGGCGGCCTGATCACAGTCACACCTGTTTCGCCGTTCAATTCTGCTCACCTGGCTCAGTCTTTCTCTTGTAACGCGGTACTTCTTTCGCTGCTAGCTTGTTGAAAATGGCAACAGACTGCAAGGTCATTGGCAATGCCTCCTCGTCAGGCCTGAGCGTTATGTCGTACTCCTGCATGATGGCGTCTAGAGTTTCTCTGCACTCGGGCTCCTTTGGACATTCAGGACATAGCTTTCCAGCGTAAGAATCATGTCTATACCATACTATTATTCCGAACTTCTCGGTAAAGACAATGTAGACCTGTGCATTCGCCTGATAGTCAAAGCCGATCAGCAGACCCTTGTAGTCAAGGAGGCTCTCGATATCCAACCGATGGCTGTTCGCATGGTCCCTGAGGGTCTTCGCAATCTTCTCTCTGGCTCGGTTCAAGACCCGAGATACATAGGCCGGGCTCCACTTCTCCTCACCGCTATCCTCGGCTATCTCGCTAGTGCTTTTCCCCCTCTGAAACTCGCGCCAGACGATTTCCTCATGAGCCGAGAGTAGTCCCACTCTGTTTTCCTCGCAGTCTTCAATCATCTACTGAGAGATGGTAATTCTTGACCACGTAGATGTAAAGATTTATATATAAAGTTCGTGGTCTATGATACCAAGATTCGGTAAACATTTACCCGGTGATCTATGAAATGAAGAACAACGGAATCTGTATTCGAACTGAGAAACTGAACAAGACTTTCGGGACGGTCCAAGCAGTGAGAGATCTGGACTTGGAGGTGTCGTCAGGAAGCCGCTTCGGCTTTCTAGGTCCCAACGGTGCAGGAAAGACAACAACTGTCCGCATGCTATCAGGACTGATGAAACCGACAAGTGGTGCTGCCACTGTCATTGGCTTTGACATCGAAAGGCAGAGGGATGACATCAAGTCCGTGACAGGCTTGCTCCCCGAGAGCCCGGGCCTATACTCCAAGCTCTCTGCAGTTGAGTTCTTGGAATTCATAGGGGCTCTGAAGGGCATGACTGGCGCAGTTTTGAACCGACGAATTGAGAAGCTGCTTTCGATGCTTGGGCTTGAGGGCAGACGAGATGACCTGCTTGAGTCCTACTCATCAGGAATGAAGCAGAAAGTACTGATCGCTTCGACACTGCTGCACGAACCAAAGCTTGTCTTCCTTGACGAGCCGACTTCCCGTCTGGACCCGAGCGCTGCCGTTCTAGTCAAGGACATCATCCTGGTACTCGCAGAAGAAACCAGTACGACCTTCTTCATCTGCACACACCAGACCTCATTTGCGGAGGAGGTGTGTGACATGGTTGGAATACTCAATCAAGGCCAGCTTGTGACCACTGGTCCTCCTCATGCAATTGTCGAGTCCTCAGGAGCACACGACCTTGAGGATGCATACCTGAAGATCGTTGGCGGCAAAGTCGATCGCGAGTCACTTCTCTCTTGGAGGTGAAACTGTGGTCCATACATGGTACCACATAGCGAAGGCCGAGTACTTCGTTTTGACCAGCGGAATGAGGAAACACAGGGGCTCCCTAGCTGTGGCTCTGTTCCTTCTTGCGACCCTATGGGCAGTTGAGATCGCACCGGCAGTCATCAGTGCTGCCCTTGGTGCTCTCATCCCAATGTCGCAGCTCCGATTTCTACTGCTGATCATCTTCCCGGGAGTGATGCGTGCTGCCATGATGTTCCTGTGGACCGCGCTCCTGCTCTTCCCGCTGTCGACAGCCCTCCAAGAAATCAAGGTTGGCCAATGGGAGCTATTCCTCTCACATAAGGTAAAGACGAGGGACATAATGACTGGGACTTTCCTGGGCAAGATGCCACTGTACGGGCTACTGGTCCTTATCTTGTCCCCACTATTGATCTCGCCCTTCATGATGGCATTCGATGTGAGTTTCGCCGGCCAAGTACTAGTCTATGCGGTGATAGCACTCTTGACAATCACGACGATCTGGTTGTCGAACTTCATTACGGCTGTCGTGCAAGCCCGGCTTGGCGATTCCTCCCGAGGCAATGACATTGCCAAGGCTCTCTCCCTTATAGTGGCCATGGTTGTCATCATACCAATGTACGGGATGATGTTCTTCATGCAGACTCTATCTCAGATTCTTGGCATGAATCTGTTCCTGTTGATGCCCTTTGCTTGGACAGCAGATTTGGTCAGCTGGCTCACGATTGGCTTCAATGGCATTGGACTGACTGAGTTGCAGATAGCGGCTTTCACGGGTGTGCTTCAGCTCAACATGTTAACGAACGCATTGTTGATGGGTGCCTTCGGGGTTCTGATTCTCATTGTCGGACTGACATTGGCGGACCGTGTGTTCACTATAAACGTTGGAGCTCGTACCGAGAAGGTCACGACAGTGGGTCGCGAGAACCTGCTGCTGCGTGGCATTCGTGCTATGGTCCGTGGACCTACGGGTGCTCTCATCGTTGTCAGTCTCAAGGACTTCGGCAGGAAAGCTCAGAATCTCTCCAAGGTGTTCTATGGATCAGTTCTAGCTCTAGTGATGCCGATAATGATGCGACAGGTGATGGAAGTGGAAGGCTCAACTCTCGAATTCGTCGGAATCCTGGCAGAGTTTGGCATGATGATCGCGATTCTTGGTGTCATTCCCTTCGCCGGGAGCGGCTTCTTAGAGAGCAAGGACCAGCTATGGATGATTCAGAGTGCGGCAAAGGGCGCGTCGCATTTCATGATGGCGCGACTGGCGTCAGCTCTGCTGATTGCACTCCCTACAGTCATTGTTCCTCTGGCTGCGGTGGTATACATCTTCGGACTGACTGTAACGGAGTCGATTCAGCTACTCATCTTTGCATGGGCAATTGTATCCGGGGCGGTGATGGTGAGCATTGGTGTCACAGCACGAAACCCGAACTATGAAGATACCAAATCATCTGCTCACCAAGCAGTCATGATAGTCGCAACGATGTTGGTGATGCTCAGTATCCTGGCACCTATGTTCCTAGACATAATCTGCTTAGTGGCAGGCATCGACCTGTTCCAGCACGTCGGGCTAGAAGCACTCATGATGGTCGGCAGTCCTACAATCGTGTTCTTCGTCGGTCTTCTGATGATGCGTCTTGGGATCGGGAGTCTGTCGAAGCCTCAAACGTGAAGGATGGCGAATTCGCCACCAAACGTCTAAGAGCGGCCAGGGGTACTCTACTGGTTGGGATATGCCAACATCACTGCCGGGCGCGCACGACTAGGTCCCTGGCCGTCAGTCTCTCGAAGGGGGACTCTTGGTAATCGGAGAAGAAGTCTACAGAACGGAATCTGGCCGCGAGGACCGTACTCTTGATTGCCTCAGGATTGAGGTTCAGGACTCTCTGCGTAGAGGTTGCCGCTGACCACTGAGACCCGATCTTTGTGAAGGCAGAAATCACAAGCGAGGACGCCGTCCCGTCGGCCGAGTGTTCGAAGAATCTTGTGAAGACGGTTTCTTCTCCATTGGGCATTGTTCCTGCCTTAGTCGGGAAGAATCTAAAACCCGACTTACGAATCTCCTCGAAGTTGAGCACTTGAAAAACGAAGCTTCCTGCTGGAGCAAGCTTGAGGTAGACCGACGCGATTACTTGTCGAACATCCTCAAAGGTTGGTAGTAATGCAAGTGAGTTGCCCAAGCAGATGACCAAGTCGAGCTTGTGCTTCACCGCCTTCTCAACATCCCTCATGTCTGCCACCAGAAACTCTGCATTGACCCCTTCCTTCTCTGCAAGAGCTCGAGCTGCACTGATCATGCCTATGCTGCTGTCAAGGCCTATGACGTCTGCTCCTTTTTGTGCCAGAGCTACTGCGTGTCTTCCGCTACCACACGCCATATCTAGTACCCTGGGGCGTTTCGACATAGGCAGGCATTTCAACAGGAAAGGCATTTCCTTACCCAGTCGGGCTGCCCAGTCGATTGAGCTGTCGTATGCGATGGAAACCTCGTCGAATGAGCTCATGCTTTGTCGCTGTCTCCACTATCTCCCGTCAGGTGAATCTCTTCAGGCGCAAAGAGAACCCTTCCTTCCATTCCGCCCGCGATGGTAACAGCTTGACCGCTGATATGCCCTGATAGAACGTCAGAAGACAGGAACAGGATGGCATTGGCGATATCTGCAGGCACTGCTGTCTTTCGCATTGGAATAGTCTGGAGTATCCTCTTGACCTTCTTGCTGTCCTTCAGGGTATCCTCAGACATAGGTGTCAACGTCCATCCCGGGTTGACAAGGTTCACCCGTCCTTTCGGCGCGAGATGCACTATCTCGTTCTTTAGACTCATCAACAGCCCATACATTGCAGCCTTGGAAGTTGAGTAGTCACAGAACCATGCTTCTCCAAACAGTCCTGCCGTCGAGCCTACAAGAATCAAGGACGCACACTCACTTCTGAAGCGCCCGAGGTTCTGGAAGAAGTACTTGGCAGACAGAAAAGTACCTGTGAGATTGACGGCAAGAGTGTTTTCCCATTGCTTGAGATCCATCTGATTAATGGGAGCCCTTTCCGGGTTTGCTATGCCTGCATTCGCGACGAGGACGTCGACCCTGCCGAAAGCCGTATTGGCTTGCTCAAAGAGTGACTTGACCTCGGTTTCATTCCGGATGTCAGCTCCAACCATTATCGCCTGTTTGGGCCAGTCATGTATGATGCGTTTCAGCTCAGTGGTTGAGCGATGATATGCAGCGGTCACCCGTGAGCCTTCGCTCAGAAACAGTCTGGCGAGCTCAATGCCAATTCCTCCGCTTGCTCCTGTAATCAGCACATGCTTGTTCTTCAGACCCGTTTCCATTGAGTTCTGCCACCACCAGTCGGTATGTTTCCATGAATTCTGAAACGCCTTTGAAGCATTCGCAGGATCTATCTCGGTTTCAGTTGAGGAGCGCGGTCAGATGCCAAGTCCAAGATTCGTAGTTGCAGCTTGACATGACCATGAGCGAGATGAAGTGACAGTCGCTGGTCCTAGCGTCCCTTCCACAGAATCGTATGGTAGCGATCCACCAAGACCTCTGGCCAGTTGCCTATTGACCTTAGCATTAGGTCCGCTGTCAGTGAAACGTCGGAATCAACTTGCAGGTCCTGAAGCTGAGGGCAGTGAAAGAGAGGAGAAACGTCGATTCGCTTGAGCAGGTTGTTCTTGAGCACAATCTCCTGTAGGTCGCGACACTCGCTCAGGGGGGTTAAGTCGATTTCTTCCAGAAGATTGTGGTTGAGTTTCAGCCCCTTCAGGCGAACGCATTTGGCCAGTGGAGTGAGGTCTATCTCTGACAGACGGTTATACCGCAGGTTTAGGTACTCTAGGTCTGAGCACCATATCAGAGGTAGCAAATCAACCGAAGCAGCATCGCGCAGGTCCAAGCTGACACTTGTTTCATCAGTCCGGAAGACTTCACATTCCTCGGTGCCTACAGTGGTTGAATACCTGATGAAGACCTCTGTCATAGCGGAGCCCTCCGCCCAAGACTTTGGCTCTGACGACCAGTCTGCTGACTCATGAAGAGCAACCTACATCTTCAAGAACCAGCACTTAAGGACTCCTCATCGGTTCCATGTCCGAGGCAAAAACGATATCATCCGCCTTGACGTACTTGGGGACCAGACGGCTTGAGAAGAAGGAGAGCGGCCGAATGAGAAACAGAATGAGAAGTCCGGTCTATTGTGTTGCCTCCCCTCGTCTGTCCACGTTCTCGATAGTCGCAAGAGACGCTGACAACGGTGATCTAGGTGTCGTAGTCCAGTCCAAGTTCCCTGCAGTCGGAGCTATAGTGCCCTCGGCAGCAGCCGGGATAGGCGCGATTGCGAGTCAGGCCTGGGCCAACTCATCGTATGGCCGTAGAGGTCTTGCACTGATGAAGAAGGGCCTAACGGCGACACAGACACTCAAGGGTCTTCTCAAGTCTGACAAGATGGCAGAGCATCGCCAAGTCGGCATTGTGGACTCCAAGGGTCGCGCTGCTGCACACACGGGCAGCGAGTGTATGGAGTGGGCAGGGCACATGGTTGGCAAGGGCTACAGTTGTCAGGGTAACATTCTAGCAGGCGAGTCTGTCGTAACAAGTATGGCTGAGGTCTTCGAACAGACCGAAGGTGATCTCATAGATAGACTGTTTGCAGGCTTGAAAGCTGGGCAAGCTGAGGGTGGCGACAGACGAGGAATGCAGTCTGCCGCGATACTGGTTGTCAGAGACAAAGGTGGATACGGCGGAGGAAATGACAGATATGTCGATGTTAGAGTCGATGATAATCCACGTCCCATCGAGGAATTGGAGCGCATTTTCAAGATATACGAACTGTGCTTACTCAGCAGAGAACCCTCAACCCGACTTGTCAGACTTGAGGGCGATGTTGCTCAGAAGGTCCAACAAGCTCTAGTCGCTCTGGATTACTTGACTGCCGTCGAGAAATCGGGGTTCCCACCCGAGGCCGCAGACGCTCTCCAGAAGTACATCAATGTCAGCAACTTTGAGAACAAGCTGCGCAGCGATGGAACTATCTGGCGAAGCGTCTTGGAGTATCTCTTAAATGAAGCAGGTCTGAGCTGAGCTACTCTGCATTTCATCTAGGTACAAAGAACTACGAGTACAGCCGGTTTTCTCCTCTGATCAGCTCCAGTCCTCTCTGAAGGACGTACAGTTTCTTGTACTGACCTGTCTGTTTGGCCTCGGCCATCTCATCGACGAGAGTCTGCTCCACGTAGTGGCTCATGTCTTTCATCAAAGAGTCCTGTATCAGCTGGATTCTCTCAGGCCCCTTATGGCTTTCCAGCAGCTCCACAAACAGGGCATTCTTGATCTTCTCAATGACCAGAAGAGGATCCATCTCCTCATGACTTGTGAACCATCTCAGTCTGCGCTGTAGGCGCATCTCATCAAGTGGCCTCGGCCTACTCCTTCTTGCTCCGAGCTCCTGATCTGCTACTATAACGACCACTGTATCCACATCGATATTAGCAAGATTAGGGCAAAAGAATAGGGGTGAGGCATCGATGCTGCGCAGCGGATTCACAATCAGTGACAGTCTGCGAAGTTCTTTGCATGTTATGAGTGGCCATAGGTCGACCTCTTCCAACAAGTTGTGCGACAGATCAAGAGTCTGGAGGTTGCCCAAACGTCCGACTGGCGAGAGGTCCACTGAGACGATTCGCTTGGACGACAGATCGATGACCTTAGTGTCAGGACTCAAACTTGAGCTAGTGTCAGCGCCATCTCTCGTTACATATCTGATGACGGAATCAGCCACGGATGAGCCTCCCGGAGTTGTGTCATGGCTGCTGATGATGGCACTCGAACTAGATTCTAACCTCCTAATAACTAGTATCGATGATGGTCTGCAAGCCTTCAAATGGTCCTGCGTTAGAACGCTGTCACTTATCTGAACGAGTAACGCTCTTCTCGCCAAGGGTCCGCTTCATTGTGATAGCCTCTGACCTCCCAGTACCCGGGCTCGTCTGACTCGACGAACTTCAGCCCGACCAACCACTTGACGGACTTGTAGGCATAGATTGAGCTTATGACGCTCCGAAGCGGGCCTCCGTGCTTTGGCTCCAGTTCCTTACCTCCCCACCTGTAGGCGAGGATTGTATCATCCCTCAGAAAGGCGTCGATTGGCGTGTTGCTGGTGTATCCTGAGTCAGCAATCATGACGACATGTCTCGCAGTAGGCCTAATCTTGGCCGCTTCACAGATGGTTCGCCCCAAGACGCCTTCCCATTCATTGTCCAACCTGCTCCAACCAGTCACACAATGGAAGTCAGCAACCAGCTTGCATGAGGGCATGGCCAAGAACTGGTCCCAAGTCAACTCGAGGGGACTATCGACTTCACCTGTGACTCGGAAGCGCCACTTCTGGCGATCAAACTTCATCGGCCGCTCAACGTTAAGAACCGGGAAGCCATCAGTCTTGTGCTGTCCAGGTGGGATTCTTTCTCTCTTCATCACAACCACATGCTGCTGATTTCCGGCTAATTTCAACCTGTTGAAGGGCTCCTTGTCAAGCAAAGTTGTATCGGATGGGCTAAAAGGTGGAATTCCGAAGTCGATGGTGTGCCCATCGAGTCTGACTTCCGCAGGAAATGGATAATCTCCGACAGCCACAGAGGACATTCAGTCTGGGAAGTGAAGGGTGGCGACAAGGGCACAATCCACGGGACGAGGGTCGGAGTCCACATGAAGTCATGTATTGCCTGCATGAAGTGCTTGACTGCGTGCCCCACGAGTGTCTTTGCGGAGTGGGAAGATGAATCCAACCGCCAAGTCGTGGACCCTGCGCGCGAGTTCGACTGCATAGAGTGTCTGATATGCGAACTCGTTTGCCCCACGCATGCGATTCACGTCGAAAGGGAACATGGCTCGGAGGCCACTCTGGACTCATTGCTGCAGGGCCGCTGATGGCAGATGACATCATTGACCTGAAACTGGGACTCACCAGTATGATTGGACATTATGTATTTGTTCGTGAGGTCCGGCACTGGGAAACCCTAGAGTCTTTATTGCACGGTGTACAGTCAGATTGCTGTGGCGGCAGTGTTATGTTCGAAGTACTGTTGACAGATAGTGAGAAGAGAATTCGCGATGAGGTGCGTGCCTTTGTCCGAGACAAGGTCGACAGGTCTTTGATTCTGAGCATGGACTCTCGCGAGAAAGAGTATCCATACGAGTTCGTGAAGGCCCTAGGGCAAGCAAACCTGATCGGGTTGCGTTTTCCTAAGAAGTATGGCGGTCGAGGTCTTGGATGGGTTTCCGAGATGGCGGCGATAGAGGAAGTTGGCGTCCTTGGTATTGCCCTCGGATGCGCCTACTCGTTACCAAGCATAATCGGTGAGGGAATCAACAAGTTTGGGACTGAGGAGCAAAAGCGCAATTACCTGCTTCCTACACTGCGTGGCGAGAAGATATGTGGAGAGGGCTTGACCGAGCCACGTGGTGGTTCTGACTTCTTTGGCACCAACACGGTCGCTGTCAAACGAGGGGAGAGGTTCGTGATCAACGGGGAAAAGCGTTTCGTGGCCGGGGGTGTTGGTGCGGACTACTTTCTGATATATGCGAAGACTGAATTCACTGGTCCGCCTCACAAGTCGTTGAGTGCCTTCTTGGTGAATCGCGATTCAGGAGTGAAAGTCGAAGAGGAGTACGAACTCATGGGATGCCGTGGAATGGGTGCAGCGAGAATAGTGCTAAACAACATTGAGGTTTCCGAAACAGATCTCGTTGGGGGCCCGAACGCAGGGAATGATGTGTTCAATGCAATGATGGTCCCCGAACGTCTGACTTCAGCAGCGGGGGCAATAGGAATGGGTCGAGCGGCGCTCGAGATAGCGGTGAGATACTCTGACAAGAGGGAAGCGTTCGGCCAGAAGATAAGCCGCTTTGAAGGTGTGAGCTTCAAGGTGGCTGACTGTGCCACTCAGCTGGACGCAGCCAGGGGACTTGTCTATCATGCGGCCAAGAAGGCAGACACAGGTGCCTGGTGCCGCAAGGAGGTATCTCAGGCAAAGGTGTTTGCAACCGAGGCAGGTTTTCAAGCCATCCACGAGTCGATGCAGATGCTCGGAGGGATTGGCTACACAAACGTGTACCCTATCGAGAGGCTGTTTCGTGACTCTCGGTTAGGAATCACTTGGACGGGCAGCAATGAGGTTCAGCGCCTAATCATCCAGAATGAAGTGTACAAAGAGATTCTGTCCGAGGAACGAGGTCTCAAACGCGACGTTGAGTTAGACACTCCGGGTGCACACAAGACGGCTGAGAAGGTCTTCAGCGAACCCGCAGACAAGTACCTGAAATCATCTTAGTTTCACGTGCTAGCCAAGAGTTTCCATCCGATTCATGTGCCCACAGCATCAACTTCATAAGGTCCTCTGGTTAAATATAGTTAAGACTGTGGAATCAGTCTAAGCCAATAGGTGTGAGAAGAATGGCAAAGCTCGTATGTCAGAAATGTGGCCAAGAAGTAGCCGTACCGATTCATTGTGGAAAGGAGATGCATCAGGAGGGTCATGAGCTCGTATGCTGGATGGGGCCCGAGTGTGGGCATCAAGCGATCCCAAGACATCACGGTGTTCCGATGGTCTACAAGTCATGAATGCTGACTTGTGAAACCATCCTCCCCCTAGATGTGACAGACCAAAACGCAAAGGGTTATCTCTTGGCGTGGTGGTGCTTCGGCAGGCGGTCCCATGCTGTCCCAGGTGACGTCTGAGCTTTTCTTGATACTATATGGCGTTCCTGCCCTCTTAATAGGACTCTTAGCTGGTTATAGTTTCGGGGGTCATAAGAGTCTCACACGGGCCGAGCGGCTTGGCTTTGGTCTTGTCATCTGTGTATTGAGCGGTCTAGTGATGACATTCCTTCTGGCTCCCTTTGCGCCTGTAGCCATGCCCAATGTCCTTGTGCAAGTGCTCTCCTTTTCTTTTGGCTACGTATTCGGGGCGTTTAACAACTGGGCCCCCATTGAGTCCCGAGCGCCAAAGCGCCATGTCGTCTTCGAACCCGAAGATGATGATGAGTTCGACAAAGAGGTCGACAAGGCTCTCGGATCCAATCGTTGACACAGATTGCTCTGAGAACATGAGGATTGCATCAGTCCTAAGGTAGACCACAGAAGCGTTAATAGAGACCTTGGAGGAAGGAACTCCATCGTATCTCGTTAGGGGACACTGAAAATGAGAAAGACCTTGCCGCCTCTGATTTCACTTCTGTTGGTCACATGCATGTTGTGGTCTGCACTGATAGTGCCATTGGAGGCTGCGCCGCCACCGGGCTGGAGCGGCGATGACAACTTGGCATTCCTGCTCGAACTGAACGGGACATCTGCTTATTACTCCAATTCGAGCCATCCAATACCTGTCGACTTGTCGACCAACCTGACCATGGAACTCTCAATAGACGTAGGCGCCGCCCTGAAACTCTGGAGTGGTCTTTTTGTGATGAAGTACTTGGCCATACCCATAGTGAATCAGCCCTTCGAGTTCCTCGGGCTGTCATTGCCTGCAGGCTTGGAAGAAGTGTTGATCAACACTTCGTTTCCGCTGTTGGGCGAGTTGGGTGGGCTTAATCTGATCACTGGAACAGTCGAAGGTGTGTTCTCATTTGTCTATGAACTTGATTCGGATCCGGGGACGAACGTCACAGTGAGTCAGAACTTTGTTCTTCAGCTTGGGCCCGTTGGCCCGGCAGCACTCCTGTCTGTTGCCGGCCTCATAACTGTCGGGTTCACGATAACATCTGTCTTTGGTCTGCTGCTCTCACTCGATGAGTTTCAGCAAGGGATAATGGCCGCAAGGAAGATGAGAGGAGCCAAGAAGGCCTCTGATGTTGGTATATTCCCACGTGCTGTCGTCCTCAGAAGGCATCCGAAGAAGGACACAGAGAAGGTCAGCAAGGAGGAACTCGTGAGGCGCGTAGGCGAGGCCGCCCGTGGAGGATGGGACGGGAAGCGATGCCCGAAGTGCGGCAAGAAGTGGACTCCTGAAACCACAAGCTGCCCCAAGTGCAAGCTGGATCGTCAGTCGGCAGTGGCCTACTTCTCTCAAGATATCGCGGAGTATGCTCCTAAGGCCCTCAACGTTGTGAAGCCAAAGTCCAAAATACCAGTTGGACGATTCTCAAGGCGACTCAGACTGAAGCCCGAGAAGGGTGGGGCATTAGCCGCGGCGTTGACTGACATGGGTGTCTTCCAGACACGGAGTGTCAAGACTCCACTTATGAAAGTGGCACTGTCTGGGATGACCCTCTCCGGTGTGTACTTGAGCTGGACGCAGGTCATTGGTGGGGCCATTCCTTCCTGGCTAGACATATTGCTGTTCACATGCGCCGGACTAGTGATTTCGGTACTCGTGGCCTACTTCATGAAATGGCTTGCACGTATTCCAAAGCTTGGTTATGACTAGAGTGAGAGGGCTTTCACGGCCCTCTAGCCCCGGTCTAGAGGTGCTGCCACAGACCGACAATATGGCTGAGTGTCGAAGACCACCAGGATCCCCATCAGGGAACGATTGTCAGTGTGATTTGCAGGAAGGTCTGTTCGAGCCAGAGGATGGTTGACGCAGTCACTACTTCCAGCAAAGATAGTACTGATCCAACCTTGAGGTACTCTCTCAGAGATATCTCAAGACCCTTCCTTTTCATGGTTCCCAGCCACATGAGTATGGCCAGTGAGCCTAATGGAAAGAAGTGGGGTCCTAGGTTATTACCAATGATGTTGGAGAATATCAAGCTCGTACTGGCCTGTGCACTCAAGCCTGCAGTGGAGATCGCCTGCTCGACAGACAGGAGTCCCAGCATCGTCATTGGCCAGTTGTTCATAGCGCTTGCACCCACAGTGACGATGAGACTGGGGACCAGAACGGAGAGCACAGCGGGCAAAGTCAAGGACGCAAGAAAGAGAGCCGCAAAGAAGTCGATTGCACCCGCATGCCTCAGCCCTTGGACCACAAGGAATATCGCAATCATAAAGAACAGGATGTCCCAATTGACCCTCCTCAACACATGCACTGGGCCATTCTCCACTCCTGTCGTTGTATGATTAACCCTGTATGTCAGGGCGTAGAGTGTAAGCAGAAAGACCGCACCGGAGAGTATGACGAACGAAACTGGTATCCTGTTGAGCGAGGTCAGAACATAACCCACATCTATGGCGATTAAGGTGACAATGCTCGTTCTCAGGTGCATGGGCTTAGGGCTGGTCTTGATCAGGTCCTCCACTGTTTCGGCTGCATAGGTTCGAGGAATCCGTTTCCTGAAGAATAGATAGACCACCAGAACGCTCTGGACTACTGTGACCAGTCCGACAAGACCCATGAACATCATATGCTGGATGAACGTGTATCCGAAGTAATCAGCACTCACAATGTTGACCGGGTTGCTCGTGATCAGTGGCATGGCCGCAGTGTCTGCGATGAGTCCCGCTCCGAACAAGTAGGCCAAGCTGCCCTCTCTGCTTGTCTTCAGCTCCTTGACCATCTCCATGACTAGAGGTGTCAGTATCAACACTGCGCTATCATTTGCGAAGAGTATGCTGACCGAGGCTGTGAAGAAAGAAACGAAGAAGAATAACCTGATGCCATTTCCATGTGCTAGTCTTGCGACTCTGAGCGCAGCCCACCGGAAGAAGCCCATGGCATCGAGAGTGACTGACATCATCACTATTCCAAGAAAGGCGAGCGCCGCGTCCCATATGTTGCCCAAGGCATTCAGAGCATCAGTGATTGTGACCGTGCCGACAAGAAGAGAAAGCAGTGCTCCTATTCCCGCCGCGACACCCAAGTTTATGCCTTTCGGCCGCCTGAGCATCAAGAAAAGGGTAGTAAGGAATATGCCAATTGAAGCTGCCGCGGCGTAGTCCATGCATTCTCGTGCCGAGGGATAGCGTGTATAATACTATCTGTGCCGTTGTCTAGACGCTAGTGGACCTGTCATGGTATGACTTAACAGCCCCTGCGTCAAATCAGTCGCTAGTTCGGTCTTCGGCTGCATCGGCTGTCTTGGCGTCATTGCCATGCCGGTTCGTACGTGCGCGAAGACTAGGACCAGAACGGGACTTGGTGTCAGATGCGCAAATCCTTGCTACAGCACACGAGCGTATGGGAGAATGATGAGCTTCGAGTTGATGTTCCGTACAGTGCAGCCGGCGTGAGCACAACTGTCTTGCTGACGTCGAAGTTCACAGGCAAGATGATGCTGATGGACGTTGGCGACGGTGCTCTACGGGATCTACTCTCATTTGGCAGCACCGCGTTCGTCAATGAAGCTGATCCAATTGCTATCACACATGGTCACTTCGATCACATAGGTGGCATTCACACAATACTTGGATTCATGAGGATGCTGAAACGTTCGAGTCCATTGAACATACTAGTTCCTGTTGGCTGCACAGAGGCGATAAGCTTGGTCGGAGCCTTCAAACAGTCGTACGCTGGGAGTCACCCATTCAGAATCCAGATTCACGAGATTGAGGATCTTTCTGGTTTCGACACAGACTTCTTCAAGATTCAGGCCGTCGCAGTCGAGCACTACGGCTTGGAGAACACATCCGACGAGGAGGTTCTGATGCCCGCTCTTGGTTTCAGAGTGAGAGTAGGCAACACAGTCGTGGGCTATACCGGCGACACCAGAATGTGTCAAGGCGCTGAGAGAGTGGTCAAGGACGTTGACATCGCAGTCATTGAAGCTACGAGGAAGGATACCGACCCCGTAGACATCCCTGTACACCTCTCGGAATCGGAGGCCAAACGTCTTGGAACGCTGGCCAAACAATACATTCTGATTCACAGGACTCCCACAATCGCAGAGTCATCTACCGGAAGCACCAGGGCCACTAGGTCAAAGCGAGAAAAGTGCACTCCTGACTGACATGCATGTCTGGACAGTCAATCCTCGACGACGGCTCGTATCCTCATCAGTCCTGCGCCGATGCTGTCCTGTTTTGTGATTCTGAAATGCTTCAAGACTCCGGTGTGCTCAACGTGAGGCCCGCCACAGACCTCCTTACTGAAGTCATCTATTGTGTAGACAGAAACCTCATCACCGTAGGTTTCCCTGAAGAATGCAAGGGCTCCCTGTCTTACGGCCTCGTCCAGTTTCATGAACTCGTGAGTCACCGTCAAATCCTTCTTGATGGCCTCATTGACCAAATCCTCTACCTGTTTCAGTTCCTCGGTAGTGAGTTTCCTCGGGAAGGTGAAGTCGAACCGAAGACGCTCCTTCGTTATGTTGCTCCCGTTCTGACGCACTGAGTTTCCCAAGACTTTTCTGAGAGCTGCTTGAAGGAGATGGGTGGCCGTGTGGAGCTTTGTGATCTCTTCGCTGTGATCCGCCAAGCCGCCCTTGAACTTACCCTCCGTTGCCGTCCTCGATATGTCTCTGTGCTGCTCGAACTGCCTTCTGAACTCCTCCATGTCAATCTTGATGCTCCTCTCGGCTGCGAGTTCCGCCGTCATTTCTAGAGGCAGACCGAAGCTTGTGAACAAGACAAAGGCATCCTTTCCTGTGATAGTACCATTCTCTTCAAGTATCTGTTCGAATTTCCTGAGGGCCTTCCCCAGAGTTCCCCTGAACTTGTCTTCTTCAGCCACAAGGTTTTGCATCACGAAGTCACGATTCCTTTGGACTTCTTCATACACGTCCTTGTAGAGCTCTACTACGACATCCGCTAGGTCTGCCAGGAACCCCTTACCCATACCCAGCTCGTCTGCGCAGCGTATTGACTTCCTCAGGAGTCTGCGTACGATATAACCGTGTTCCACGTTAGATGGAGAAATGCGTCTGTCATCAGACATAATCATGACAGCAGATTTCACATGGTCTGCTATGATCCTAATCCGCCTTTGGTCTGCCTCAGTCAGCTCCCTCTTTCCCGAAAGCTGCTTTATCCGGTCTATGATTGGTGTGAACGCCTCGGTTTCATAGAAGTTCTGGACTCCTCTCAGGATGGCAATCGTTCGTTCCAGACCCATGCCGGTGTCGACGTTCTTCTGCTTCAGCAGCTCGTATCCTCCGTCCTCTCTCTTATTATACTGCATGAAGACATCATTCCAGATTTCCATGTAATGCCCACAGGAGCAGCCTGGTCTACAGTCAGGACCGCATTTTGGAGTCTGGCTGACCTCAATGAACATCTCTGTACAAGGGCCGCACGGCCCAGTTGTGCCTGCAGGTCCCCACCAGTTGTCTGCCTTTGGAAGATAGAACACCCTCTCCTTGGATATCCCTAGACCCATCCAAACACTCACAGACTCCTCATCTCGGGGCGCATCAGAATCACCAACAAACACGGTCACCGAGAGCGTGTCTGGATTGATACCAAGCCATTTCTTGGAGGTGAGGAACTCATAGCTCCAAGTGATGGCCTCCTTCTTCCAGTAGTCGCCGAGACTCCAGTTGCCCAACATCTCGAAGAACGTGAGGTGACTATTGTCACCGACGCTGTCTATATCGGTAGTCCGAATGCATTTCTGACAGCTTGTGAGACGCTTTCCTTGCGGATGTGGTTGCCCCAGCAAGTATGGAACCAACGGATGCATGCCTGCCGTCGTGAACAACACGGTCGGATCATGTTCTGGCATCAGTGACGCAGAGCCAACCACTGCATGTTTCTTCTGCTTGAAGAACTCGATGTACTTCCGACGCAGTTCGTCCATTCGCATAACTGTCACCAGACCATCAAGATGCCGATTTGTCGGCGTTCGACTTGTCGTATTTTAATGCTTTTGCTGGGTCGCATTCTATCAACAGGTGGAGCCGCTGTGCCATGGGCGAAGTATTGAAACAGTTCAGTACTCTGGCCAAAGAGTATCAGACTAGTATGAGTCCGGAGGGCGACATCCTGTACCTTCTCAGCCTAGATGGCAGCCATGGAAACCTGTCAATCCAATCTAGGAACCTGTCATTGCTGACTATGTCTGCTCCCTTCTCCTCAGCGGTCCTTATGATCAGAAGGTCGTCATCAGTACCCTTTGGTGCCTGGATGACCTGTCTTTTGGATATCATGTCTGCAA
Source organism: Candidatus Thorarchaeota archaeon (assembly GCA_003345595.1). GTDB lineage: Archaea > Asgardarchaeota > Thorarchaeia > Thorarchaeales > Thorarchaeaceae > OWC5. The sequence continues at coordinate 25,883 of PRDI01000099.1, forward strand.
GAGCTTCATCTCTGTCGATTTGATGAATCAGGGCCCCTGAAACAACAACAATGGGGACAAACCCTACACTGGCAAGACTACGACTGGCGGTCACAATGTTCTCGAGTCTTGGCTGTCCGTCAGTGGAGAGGTAGTATGCCACATTGCTCCCATCGATGATGACTACCTTTCTCACGGCTCTTCCTCTGGGAGCATTTCTCTCCTGTCTGCACCGCATGACATGCTCGTCCAACATGTCCCGACGGAAGAGCTTGTCGCAGTAAGGACATCGTGCCCGTTTTGACAATGGCTCAGCCTCTCATACGTTGCGACCTACAGAGCTGTTCCCAATAAGAATCCGCTTGTGCTGGCGACGAGCGCAGCCCATGTCCAGTCACTCATCACATGAGCAGTTGAGCACCGGTTCCGGACGTGCTAACTAAAGATAATTAAAGAAATGATTACATAACATCTTAGGCGTCCAATCTCCGTTGTGCTCGTCCTCCCGGCGGCATATCGCGGAGGCGGACGCCACCGTCTTCTTGTCAATTCCATAGAAATCGTGGAATTACTGTACACAGATTCTCACGGATGATTCCCGTAGGGGAGGTCTGCACATATGTCCCCCTCTACAAAGCCCGGTACCTCTACAGTATCGCCGTTGATGTCAATCTGGGCGACAGCCGCGCGGACTAGATCAGTGATTCCCTCGTCGGATGGTCTACCATACCCTAGAGGAACAGTCAATGCCGTGATTGGCCCTATCTGCGCCTTCTTCCTGACATGGCTGTGACCAGAGATGGACAGTCTGACCCTAGTATCCTTCAGAAGAATCTTGCCTGTGCTTTCCGCTCCCATGAAGGCCGAGAAGAAATCCCATGGCAGTCTGCCCTTGTAGAAGGATAGCTCTCGAAAAGGAATGTGATGTGACACATAGACTACGCGTTCAATTTCACCAGGCAGGTTAGAGAGGTCATACTCAAGTCTTCTGTTGAACAATTCTGTCGCCTCACAATCGCTAAAGTCCCACTCTATGCTGAAGGCATCAAACCAGACCTCTCCTCTGAACTCCTTCTGCTCATACGCGCTGTCAGGAATGCGCAGATCATGGCTTCTTAGCGAGTAGTCATACCAACCGATGCTGCCCACAAACGCCAGGTCATCAACGATGTATGGATTGTCCGGTAGATGAATGAACCCATTTGCCCGACAAGTTTCTCCTATCACATGGGAATACTTCTCAAGTGAACTGAAGCGGTTGTCTTCCTCAAGCCACAGGTCGTGGTTGCCCGCCACGTAAAGATTCTCGCACTCTGGAATGCTAAGTTTCGCCAGTGTCTGCGAAAGCATTTGTGACCTGTCACTGATGTCTCCCGCTATGATAAACACGTCCGGTGACAACTCCTCAACGCGCGCCCGGATTCCGTCCACAAGTGCCTTGTCGCTTCCGTCGCTGCGGACATGTAGGTCTGAGATAGCTGCTATCCTCATGGTCATCCCTTCAGTTTCAGCAACATCCCTGAGCGTATGGCAACCATTCGGTGGGCGTCTTGGACCTGTTGGTGTGATACTGTTTCCCTATACAAGTTAGTAATAGGCGGACATACCACAGCTTTGATATCCTGTGCCCAGAGTGACCCCTGTCAATCGTTCGATGGTGGACACGATGGCCAACGAGATCAGAGCATACAAGCCCAGAGATGCTGACTTATCGAAGATGAAGGTGGTCACAGACCCCAAGGAGATAGCTGACAGCTACGGGCTCTACCTTGATGATGAGTCTCATTCATTTGATGGCCATGCCGATCAGATAGTCTTTCCATCGACTGAGGAAGAACTGGCAACAGTTCTTAAGAACGCATATGGGCGTGCTCAGCAAATCACTATTCAAGGCGGGCGGACGGGTCTCACTGGAGGAGCAGTTCCACTGGGAGGAGTGGCTCTGAATCTGGAGAAGATGAAGCAGCTGCTCTATGTTAGTTACTCCTCCGAGGAGCAATTCTACTCAGTGGCAGCACAATCCGGGATGTCGCTTGAGGACTTAATCAAGGCAGTCACATCAAAAGCACTTGGGGTTCTGAGGGGGAAGGGAACCAGAGAGCAGCAACAGGCACTTGAGAAGTTCCTTGCCGATCCTCGGAGCTATTACTTCCCTGTCGACCCAACGGAAACAACTGCTTGGCTGGGTGGACTCGTAGCCTGCAACGCATCAGGAGCGAGGACCTTCAGGTATGGGGCAGTCAGAAACTGGGTACGCAGAATCAAGGTCGTGCTGGTCAATGGTGACGTCCTAGATATCGAACGCGGTAAGGTGTTCGCTCAGGACCGCAAGTTCCGAGTGGTCCTCAGCAATGGGTCAAAGATCGAGTTCTTGGTGCCGAGCTATTCAATGCCGAAGACCAAGAATGCGGCTGGCCTTTACACAAAACCAGACATGGACCTTATCGATCTGTTCATTGGTTCTGAAGGAATACTTGGCGTGGTCACTGAGGTTGAACTCATCTTGGCGGAGATGCCTAAGAACATAATGTCAGTCATGGCATTCTTCCCCAGTGAGGATGACGCGGTTGGTTTTGTCTACGATGCCAGATCTGACAGTTCAAAGGTGAGAATGGACTTCCTTGAGTACTTCGGACCTACCGCCTTGAAGATGATTCGTGAAAAGGCCAGCTCAGCCGGAATCAAGGTCCCTGCAATGACCGACCGCACACAAGCAATCGTGTTTTTCGAGTTTCCATATCGTGACGAGGAGATGGAGGAGAAAGTAATGGCTCTCGAAGAGATGCTGAATAGCCACAACTCCTCCTCTGAGTCAAGCTGGGCGGGACTCGACCGGACAGAGTTGGAGAAGATGAAGGTGGTGCGCCACTTCGTGCCTGAAACCATCAACGCCATCATCGCGAAGCGCAAGCAAGAGTATCATGAAGTGCACAAGATTGGAACTGACATGGCAGTCCCCGATCAGGCACTAAGAGAGTACCTCAAGTTCTATCACGATACACTTGAGCGGCAGGGCATGGAATACGTTGTTTTTGGTCACATTGGGAATAACCACTTACACGTGAACATGATGCCACGAAACAATGAGGAGGTCGAACAGGGCATGGAAAACTACATGCTCTTCGCAAGGAAGGCAGTCGAGCTAGGCGGTACGGTCGCCGCCGAACATGGAATCGGGAAGCTGAAACGAGCCTTCCTCGAAATGATGTACGGCCCAAAGGGAATCTCTGAGATGCAGGCAGTGAAGAAGGCACTCGATCCGAAGTGGTTGCTCAATCCTGGCGACATGGTCCCAGTCCCGCGCGAGTTCAGCCAGAGGAAGGTCCAGTAAAGGAGCACACTTCATCCTCGACCTGTCTAATCTTATCACACAAGTCGGGTTCCTCTTGACACAATCGCTTCATATCCCTGATACCGACAGCAGTCCAGTATTGCTTCAAGGCGTTTTCAGTGCTCTGACAGCAGCCATCATGGCATTGTGAAAGACTGCTACGAATCTCGTCAACGATCTGGTCGATGGGCATCTTCCTGATTCTCACTCGTGTCCAGTAGTCACAGTCCTTGCCTCGGCAGGGCCCTTTCACAATGACACACCAGGCCATCAGATACCATCCCAGTGGGCTTACCAACCAAGGGAGATGTTTCTTAAGCATTATTAACCAGACCGAGTCGGTTCTGATTCCTTCAGCGGGGCTCAGCTTGTCGTGCTGGACCAGCCTCCAATCTCCTTTTGCTGATAGCTAGGCACCGTGAAGGTACAACCGTTCTCACTTGGCGACAGGCCAAGAGCTACACATCTTGAAGCTCGTATTCTCATCATGGCCAAGTGCCTATTCGCCGCCCACAACACATGTGACTGTGTGGAGGCAGTCACACATGATTAAATCAAATCCTCGAAGGCGTATTGTCCAAACAAAACAGGTGTTTGATGCAACTATGATGGGAGATGAACAACTGGCGGCGGAGCTGAACAGTCGGAAGCTCACGAAGAGCCAGTCAATTGTGCTGCGCATCTTGCGAGAGAACGGCATGCGTGGAGCCACTCCAAAGCAGATCGTAGACGAGGTTTCTTTTGCCCCTCGAACCGTCAGATATGCTCTGAGAAAGCTTTTGAAACGAAAGCTGATTCGACGTATTCCGTGTCTGCAGGACATGCGCCAGTATCTATACTTCCCGGTATAGATTCCACAAGTGAGAGAGGACGGCATTTCAGACCGCAAGGTCCCCTCTCAGGCCTTGCGAATCTCGATTCTGCCCATTAGGCTATCTTTTCCAGCGAACAGCACCTTCCCGTGTGCCTTGACAAGCTCAGAATAGACATCTATTGGGTTGTCGATCCTCGCCAGCATGTCGGCACTGTAGGCACATATTGCAATCATTGGGATGTCGAGGAAAGTATGCAGTGCCTGCTCGTACTGAATGAGTTGGGGGACCATCTGATGCTGAATGAAGCAGCCCGTTTCACCCGTGACCCTCATGCCCCGGAATCCATCTGTCATGGCCTCTCTGTAGAGATTGTCCCATGAGGTCATGACTTCTGGCATGCTGAACTCGCCGTTTCTAATGTAGAAGCCATCGTAGCTCAGGACATCAAGTGCACCAGACTTTTCGTACTCCCTTACTTCGACACCGAATTGCTCCATTCCTCGTCTTATTTCATCTGGGGTTTCTTCTGAACATATGTACTTCGCGGCCTCGCCGTTCTCCAAGCCTGCCTTGATGTAGTTGAAGAGCGTGTTCCGCTTTGCGACTTGAGAGTCGTAGACAAGGATCACATGGTCTCTCGGCCTGAGTCGTTTGAGTATACGAGTGATCTTCTCAGATGACGAGAGTCTGAAGGTCTTCCAGTCCGTTGAGGTTCGGAAGTGGTCTTCGAAGTCTCTCTCTATGAGCCCAAGCAGACTGCCATCACTGGTCCACAGACACTTGCCTTCTGCCGCCCCGCCTTCTGTGGACGTGACAATCATGGCCTCCCTTCCGTCGAACACAACGTAGCGACTAGGGAACCCATCACCGTACTTCAGAGAGAAAGAGTGTCCCGGGAAACATTTGTCCAGCGTCCTCGGAATCATCTGCTCGTCGTCAGGACAGTCCGTGAGGATGCGGACCTTGACGTTCCTACTCTTGAGTCTCCCGAAATCGTCTGCATAGGATGAGAGGAGCCGAGCGACGTTCTCGCTTGAGTCCACAATGTCAATCGAACTCTTTGCACCTGCAATCAGAGAGGCGGTTCTCTTTGTCATTGCATCCCTCTCAGATATCAGCACGAAGTTTGAGATTTCCTCATTCTTGTCTATCTCCTCGTCGGTTCCCCTGAAGGTGCTCAGGACATCGTTCTTCTTGGCAGTCAGTTCCAGTATGTGCCTATCCGACTCCTCTTTCTTGCGTGCAATCAGTTTCGACAGGGCATCTTCAAGGGGCAAGGCCTTCACTTTGACAGGTCTGCCTAGCACTCTGTCTACCAATCCCCCCTTCTCGAGCTTCGGCAGAGTTCTGTAGACTTCCTCTCGACGAATCCTCGCGAGCTTTGAGATCCTACCTGCGGAGGTCGTACCCAGCTTAACTACGGCCAGATAGACCTTGGCCTCATATGGTGTTAACCCGAAATCCGAGAGCATCTTGGCGCTCTGTTCCAGCTCAGACAAGACAGAATCGACTCCTTGCAGCGAAAGTTATCCGAATAATGTATCACTGTGTATTTGAGAGTATTGGCTCAAGTTGTGTGAGAGTTTCTCTGGGCCTACCTAAGCAGAGGTTGGGCACCAACACTTATCTCTTGGACTCAGTTTATTCATAGTGGGCGGAAGGAAGTTGCCAAGGGAACCACGATACATCGCACTCTTCATACTGTCAGTCGTTCTTGCATCGGCAATCTACATGGGCTGGTCTGCTGAGAGAGCTCTCGGAGAAGTCGCTGTGGGAGACTTCCAGATTGTTCGGGCGAATGGCAGAACCGTCGATTTCTCTGTTTTCAAGCCCCGCACACAGACCTATAGCGGTCCCTTGCCCGCAGTCTTGACCATCCATGGAATCTCTGCATCAAGGGATGCCATGCTGCCCTTCAACACTGAATTGGCACGAAGGAACTTCACAGTCGTGTCTGTGGACCTGGCTGGCCATGGGGTGTCCTCTGAAACGTTCAGCTTCTCTACGTTCCTAGAGGTCGCCAAAGATGCTTACGAGGCTGTTCGCTATGTCCAGCTGAGCGATCCTGGCACCAGCAACTTCACCTATGGTGTCCTTGGACACTCACTGGGTGCTGGTGTCGCACTCCTCATGCAGGCGATGCCTGTACAGCCCAATGCCACAGTGATTATTGGTGGAGGGATAGGTGAGAACTTCGGAGGACTGTCGTTGCCCCTCAATCAGACTCATCCTCAGAATCTCATGATTGCTTGCGGCCTGTACGACGAGCTGGTATCTCCGGCATCAGCCATCGAATCGCTGAAGACCGCAACCGGGCTGTCAGATGTCAATGAGAACACAACCTACGGCAGCTTTCTGAACGGGACCGCAAGGAAGCTTGTGCTGAGCAACACCGATCATCTGTTCGAAATGTCTGATCCCGTGATTGTCACTCAGTCAGTTGACTGGATGGGACGTTCGCTTCAGGGAGTACACCAGCTCGAACAACACACACTTTCACCATCTAGCCACATCTACCAGTACGCAACCATTGCCGTCGCGATTCAGTCATCATCTGTTCTGTTGGCAGTCCTTCCCCTATTCCTCATTACGTACTCAATACTACCATTGAAGCTCAGGCCAACACGGGCACAAAATGACCTGCCCGAACTCTCGACGAGGAGGAGTCTTGAGTCCAGTTTCCTGATTGGAGTCTTTGCTGGCGTTCTGTTTCTTTCGATTATGCTGATGGGTCTCATGCTTGAGTTCGCCGGATTGGCCCTCATTCCGGTATCGTTTGGCACTACTCTAACGCTCTACTCCATAATCATGTACTTTGTCGTTGGTTTCTCCGTGAGATGGCTCCTTGGTAGAAAGCCGGAGCACGCCGGCGACGATGCAGGTTCCGACGACAGACGTAAGCTGGCACTCCATGACCTCTCCAGGTCGCTTGTCCTCTTGATTCCGGTCATAGTCTGGTTGTTTCTCTGGTCTTGGTTGTCTTCATCATTAGCTGGAATCAGGCTTGCCGCTACCCCTCAGACGACAGGAGCTGCCAGTCTAGAAAGAGCGGCATACACTGGGGTCTTGACTCTGACACTCCTCCCTCTTTTCTATGCAGATGCAGTGTGGCTAGATGGAGTAGCCAAAGTGACCTCGGGTTGGTCTTCGCTCTTCTCGTTGTCTAAGAAGTGTGTGGGTGTGATTGTTTACAGGTTGGCTGGATTCGGTATCGTGGTGGGACTGCTCTATATCCCGTTTCTTGCTGGGGCCCAACTGGGATTCATAATGTTCGTGGCACTACTCATGCTTCCCTTCGCTGTCCTATTCGGCTTTAGTGCACTGGTCACCCTATGGGTTGGAGGACTGACAAAGAACCTGTTGGCTGCCGCTCTGCTTAACGCATTTCTCTTGGCTATGATTGTGGCCAGCACGTTCGAGATCATCTGATCCTGGAAAGTAGTAGGCAGAAAGAGAACAGGCGCGTGCATCTGCTGTCGTTTCCTGATTGTGATTCATCACACGCGCCAAGAGCCACAGTTGCGGACACTACGTGCCTTCGGCATAGGCCGTCGCATATGCCGCCTGCTCTCGAGTGAGTCGATCGATTTTGATGCCCATGGTTTCAAGCTTGGCTAGTGCAGTCTGCCTGTCTAGGTCCTTCGGGAACTCATAGACTGCAGGTTTCAGATTCCTCCCATTCACTGAGAGCCAGAGCATTGCATTGAGCTGGGCAGCAAAGGACAGATCCATCACTTCAGACGGATGCCCCTCTGCAGCGACGAGATTGACAAGCCTGCCTTCGCCCAAAAGGTAGAGGCGTCGCCCGTCCTTTAGCATATACTCATCAAGTGCCGGACGCACTCTCTTCTTTCCCTCACTCAGAGCTGCCAAATCGTTTGTATTGACTTCAACGTTGTAGTGTCCAGCGTTGCCGAGGATAGCTCCGTCCTTCATCGCCTTCATGTGTTCACCAGTGATTATATCCTTCATACCAGTGGCAGTAATGAACAGGTCCCCCTCTTTTGCCGCTTGCTTCATCGGCATGACTCTGTAACCGTCCATCCGCGCCTGTAGTGCCCTGACTGGGTCTGCTTCTGTCACGACAACATCTGCGCCCAGTCCGCGCGCTCTGGTCGCGAGACCGTGTCCACAGAAGCCGTAGCCAGAAATCACAACGGTCTTACCGGCAATCAGTATCGCGGAGGCTCGCAGCACACCATCGAATGAGCTCTGTCCTGTGCCATAGACGTTGTCGAACATATGTTTCGTGTCGGCATCGTTGACGGCCATGATTGGATACTTGAGCGCTCCATCCTCAGCCATTGCCCTGACCCTGATCACTCCAGTGGTGGTTTCTTCCGAGCCGCCATACAGCTCTGGTATCATCTCCTCATGCTTCCTATGAAGAGTGAAGATGAGGTCCGCGCCATCATCGAGTGTGAGGTTCGGACGATGCTCCAGTGTCTTTTCGATGCACCAGTAGTACTCTTCTTTGCTCAAGCCGTTCCAAGCAAAGACTGGTATGTCATTTGCAGCCATAGCGGCCGCGACCTTATCGTTGGTCGAGAGCGGGTTGCAGCCAGACCATGCGACCTCAGCGCCGGCTGCCCTCAGGGTTTCGACCAAAACTGCAGTTTCCTTGGTAACATGGAGACAACCTGAGATTCTCATTCCCTTCAGAGGTTTCTTCTCAGAGTGCTGTTTCCTCAAATGCATGAGCACTGGCATGTGCTTTTCCGCGTAGTCAACGAGCATCCTGCCTTCTTCGGCGAGCTTGATGTCCCTGACCTTATAGTCCACCATATGATTCACCAAACATGAGCCGGAGTATGACTTATATGAATGCTACATCCACTTGTCGCATACAAAGCATCATGTTGGCTTGCGAATGTCCCATTCTATCACGGAAGGCGAATCATCTCTTCTGAGGCTGCTGCTGAAGAGCTCTCGCTCGACCACGGATTACTTGGGCGACCAGCTTGGCAAGAGCCGCAACTGGATCACTCGCATGATGAAACGCCTAGCAGAGAAACATGTCATAATGGCATACGTCACTGTGTTTGACCCGGCCCAAGTCTTCAGTGAGAAAAGCACTGTTCTCCTGATCAAGACAAATCCACGGGAGCTCAGGCTGAGCAAAGCACTTCTAGAATTGCCAGAACTCGAATCGCTTGATGGTATCTCTGGAGAACACTCTCTGCATGGGCTCCTCAGATTCAGGAGTCCAGCAGGATTCGATGCGTTTCTCAACAGAATCGATCGAATGCTTGCCATTTCAGACTCCCGGACTTACAAGCTGGTTCAGGTTCTGGCCACATACAAGACTCGCGGTTTTGTCATCGATAAGCCGCAATCGAAACAGCCACCTCTTACAACAAGCGAGCTGGATCTGATACGGGTCATCTATAGACAGTCACCCTCGGATGAGTTTCCGATGCCCCTGTCACAGGAGGAGATAGGCCACAGGATGGACCCAAAGTTGAGCCAGCCTGCCGTGTCGAGAATAATGAAGCGTCTTCAGGAGAGAAGCACAATCGTAGGCTACACTGTCGATATCAGCTTTGGGCATGTGGGGCTGCCCGTCAAGTTCTTCCTACAAATCAAGACTCGTCCGGGCACAATAGCTGAAACCGCACGCTATGTGAGCAGAATGGACGAAGTCTGGGACCTGCACAGGACCAGTGAGGACTTCAGCTTGTTTGCAACAGTGCGCACAGAGAATGTCGACCACTACAATAGATTTCTGAAGAACCTATACAACAACGAGTCTGTTCTTGACACTCAATCACAGGTTTCACTTGAGGAATGGTTTGTTCCTGTGAGATAGCACAAGTGTCGTCCCGCTGGAAGTCCCTCAGAATGAAGGGAAAGGCCATATCGGTTCTCTCGTGATGTGCGAGTGTGATGAGCCATTAGAGGAGGAGGACATTGAAGTTCGATCCACTCTTCATAGGATTCTACTACCTTGAATCCTGACGGCCCTCTTCCTGACGCTTCTCTCGATGTCGCGCCGCGATAGCTCTGGCTCCACGAAGACATATGGATGGGGGTCAATTACGGCTTTCCTCACCGGTGGAGTCTCCTTCAGTGCTTTATCGCAAAGTCTTGGGAACCACATTGGTACTATCGGTGGCTACTTCCTGATTCTTCTTGAAGTGTTCCAGTACTACTTTGACAGGCTGAAAAGTCGACGGGGCACGAAGGGAGTTTTTCACACTACCGGCCGGCATCCAGTCCAAACTAGGATGAACCAAGGTGGCTTGTGAAGTTCAGTTTTGTGAAGCAGGATTCTTCTGCAGGGGCACTCTCCGAAGTTGAGCACACGTTCACCGAAACAAGGATGCTAATGGAGGCCTTGACAGTCCCGCACTGACCTGTTCTGCATACACTCCCGGACATGTGTACCTTCGGTGTTTTATCCATCATTGAATAGGCTCGTTCGAGGAAGCGGATGACTCTCCTAACAGCATGTTAGTCCAGAGTGAATGTCTGCATTTCCAGGCGATACCTAGCAATGCTACTAGCATCACTGAGCTCACCAGAGAGTTTGCAAGAGCAAACCCTGCCTGCAGATCACCCTCTGGTGCCAAAAGCAAGACGAGTATGCCAACTATTGTGTACGGGTCTATCCAAGGCCACAGAACCGGATTGAACCAGTGCATGGGCAGGTCAAGTGCAAGGTGGCCGAGCAGACCGACCAGGCATGACAAGTACAGAGCTGTGCCCAATGAGCAAGCTTTGTTCAGCCCGAGTCGCTCAACTCGGAATATGTTGGCAACCAGAGGGGGATACAGATAGTGCGTTATGAGCACTGAGAGGAGCATTCCGAGAGTGAGCAGGCCCAAGAGACTGTGCAGAATCAGGTGATCAGGAACTCCACGATCGAAGACCCACAAGATGGGCACCTCAATGTCTGGTATGAATGAGCCCACAATTAGGCCGGGTAATGGTAATCTTCCTTGCAGCCTGTGTAGACCATATGCAACTGGATAATGTAAAGGCGTTAGCGGCACTGCGGTCACCTAGCCTGACACTTGCGTAACATCCTGAAATGAATAACTGGGACAGTCCTCAAGAGTCTTATAGAGCATGCGCCTCAGTACCGTTGGTGCCAGAGCGATGGGCCTGTACAGATTTGATGGTAAGATGCCAAAGATACACCCGGGCGCATATGTTTCTCCTCGAGCAGCAGTCATTGGAGATGTTGAGATTGGGGATGGAGCCAGCGTCTGGGAGTTTGCTGTGATTCGAGGGGATATGAACAAGATACGAGTTGGCAAGAACACTTCCATACAGGACAACTGCACAGTTCATGCCACATTCACTGAACCGACTACCATAGGCAATCTTGTGACTGCAGGTCACAACTCAGTGATCCATGCGTGTGAGATAGGTGACAACGTCGTTGTTGGCATCGGTGCGATAGTTCTCAATGGTGCCAAGGTTGGAAGCGGCAGCGTCATAGGTGCAGGTGCTGTTGTTACGGAAAACACGTTGGTCCCTGAGAATTCATTGGTACTGGGAATACCCGGCAAGGTTGTGAAGGAAGTCTCAGCTGACATGCACGAAACCTTCACGACCAACGCAGAGCTCTACATTGAGCTTGGAAGGAAGCATAAAGAGGAATTGGAGCGGTCCAAGAAGAGCAAGTAGAGGAATCGCCGCCTGCTACAGGCATGCCTCTATTCATTCACGCGGCCATGCCTGCTCTTTGGTCAACAGAGGGGCCCGTTTTCTCAAGGTTCAGTAAGTAATCAAGCTGAAATCAGAAGCCTCTACCACGATTGGGTTTTTGCCAGAGCGCTACGTAAGGAGGCATGGGAAATTGGAAGAAAAACGAGGAACGGGGCACACGTAGCCCCGTCCGACATCTAGGCCTTGATGCCTTTCTTGTCGAGTTCCTTCTTCCGGAGCTCTCGTCTGAGTACTTTGCCCACTTGGCTCAAGGGTAGTGACTCCACAAACTCGATTTCTTTGGGTCTCTTGTATCCTGCCAGTCTACTCTTCGCCCACTCAAGAATCTCATCTGGAGTTGCGGTCTGTCCCGGTTTCAAGACCACGAAGGCCTTGACGTACTCATCACCCGGGTCATCTTTCTTGGGCACACCAATGACAGCAGCCATGGCTATCTTGGGGTGCTCATAGAGCGCGTCCTCAATCTCACGCGGATAGGCCTTGAGCCCTCCTGCGTTGATCATTTCCTTCTTCCGATCGCTGATGATGGTGAAGCCCTCATTGTCCATGTAGCCAATGTCACCTGTGAGGAAGAAACGCTTCCCACCTATGGTTCTGAAGACCTCCTCAGTTTCCTTCGGTTTGTTCCAGTATCCTTTCATCACTTGAGGGCCGCTGACAGCAATCTCTCCCTTCTCACCTATTGGCATCTCCTTCATGCCAGTTTCGACGTCGAGTATCTTGCAGATGGTGTCAGGTATTGGCAGTCCAATGGATCCAAACTTGCGGTCTCGCCGGTTTGTCGGGTTGATGTGTGTGACTGGCGAGGTCTCAGTGAGCCCGTAGCCTTCGAAGAGGATTGCACCAGTGGCTTCCTCGAATTTCTTGGCCAGCTCAGGAGGCAATGGTGCTGCTCCGGAACTGCATACCTTGATGGACCTCAGATTGTACTTCTTGACGTCGGGATGGTTGACAACTCCCGCATAGAGTGCCGGCACGCAGTTGAATATGGTTCCCTTGTATTCTTGCAAGTCCTTCAGGAGCGCGGTCATCGGGGGTTTCCCGGCTCTGGGGTCTGGGATACAGACGATCCTAGACGAGAGGTATGTCCCCATTAGCATAGTCAGCGTCAAGCCGTAGCTGTGGTACCATGGCAGAGCTCCTACAAAGACTTCGTCCATCTCCTGGATCTTCGGAGGCGCCTTGATGTCTTCAGGCGACAGGTTCACCCACTCATAGACCTGATGCACGTTGGAAACCAAGTTACTGTGCGTCAGTGCTGCACCCTTGGGGGTGCCAGTAGTCCCGCCGGTGTACAGGATCAGGGCCACATCGTCGGGGTTGACCTTGACGTCTGGCGGCTTAGGTTCCGATTTGGCAATGACATCATCGTAGAAGAATGTCACGTCGGCTTGATACGAGGGACTTTTCGGAATCTTACCAAGAGCGCCGCCGAGCACTGCCTTGGCTTTCGGCAAGAACGACTTGACGCTGCAAACGACTACAGTCTTGACATCTGTCCCCTTGATGGCCTCGTAGCACGTTGGTGTGAATGTCGGATGGTCAAGCACAAAGACGGCAGTTGCACCTGAGTCCTTGAGCTGGAAATTCAGTTCCGCCACCTTGTACATCGGGTTACAGGTCACGACGGTTGCTCCAGCTTTCAGTCCGCCGAAGAACACAGCCGGGAAGTGGGGCACATTCGGCAGGAAGAGGGCCACCCTGTCGCCCTTCTTGATGCCTCGGGATGCGAGGAAGTTCGCAATCCTGTTGGCGTGATCACGGATCTCGGCATACGTCTTCGAGGCGCCCTCGAACAACGTGTAGGGCCGAGTTCCATTCTTGTCTGCTGCTTTGTCCAGCATGGCATAGATTGGCTCTTTCGGATAGTCCAGTTTCTTGCGGGCTTCCTTTGGCCACTTGAACTTGTACCAGAGATAGGTTTCTTCTACCAATCTAAACTCACTCCACTACTCTCTCTTGAGGATTCTTGACTCCGAGTAGCAGTCAAAGACTGTTTGCGCCTACACGTTCGTGACTGATATCTCTTCTGTCAGAAGAGGAACTGGCCTCAGACCGCAACATGCTCAATCTACGCTCCCCGGCTCTCCGATGGTCCAGATAGCACAACAGATAAGATGTGCCATGACGAACCATTCCTGTATTTGATGTTGTCACACGAAAGCCAATGACCGGGGATCGCCGATTTGAGCTATGAGCAAGTAACCGTACAGTCCAATAGTCAGACGTTGAAGCCCACAGTGACAGACCGACTCACAATGGGCTATGTCTACCCACATGCCCCATTGGAGATCATCATGGCACATGGCCTGACTCCAACTCTGGTCCGCGCTCGACCAGGGATTGCTGGTGCGTTTGAAGCCAGTCTCCAGACGTTTGCCTGTTCCTATACCAGGAATCTGTTCAGTCAGCGCGCTAACGATCAAATGCCCGCCTCATCAGCACTCCTGTTTCCAGGCAACACGTGCGATTCTCTCCTGAACGTGGGTGATATCTGGCGTGTCCGCTTTCCTGACGACATCATATTTCGGCTCACGTATCCTGCAGCGAATCAGGGCGAAGCAGCAGTCCACTATCTTGCAGACGAACTGAGAAGCCTGAGCCAGTCAATAGAAGCAGCATTTGGTCGCCCTTTCTCTGAGGAGGAATTCAGGGATGCTGCAGGTCTGACTCGGCAGTTTCGCAGTGCAGCCCAGTTCCTTTATGCAGCAAGGGTCGTAAGCCCTCAGGTACTCCGGTACTCTAAGCTGGCTGCACTGATACATACCTTTCTTCTGTCGCCTGACCAGAAGTCAGCTAACGAGATCACGAATGCGTCCACACAGGTTCAACGAGCCCTGGCTCGGTCGAGGCTTCTAGATTCTGCAAAGAAGATTCAGGAGCAACTGATCAAAAGGCATCTTACACCAGCGGCCCTCCCTCACGGTGCCAAGTCACCTCGAATCGCTATTGCAGGCGGCATGATTGATCCCGGTGCCATTGTTGCACTCTTCAACGCTGCGGGTATTCCTGAGGATGCACTCGTTATGGATCTTTTCTCGTTCGGCTTCAAGACCGTGTTCACTCCACCCTGTGAAGTGGGACGAGACCCATTCGACAGCGTTGCAAGGTCTATCCTAGCATCACCCCTAGAACCAACCCAGGAGGGACTAGGAGTGCGTCTAGCTTTTCTGAAGGATGTCGTCACCAATCTGGCCGTCGATGGTCTAATCGTCTGTGAACAGTCCTTCTGCGACCCCGATGAATTCGAGGCGCCAAGTCTTGAGGCGGAGGCCTCTAAGTCAGGAGTGGCCGTGATGAGGCTCCCCATCGACCCCGAACTCTCAGACCGGGAGCGGCTGGGAGTTCGCCTTCAGAGCTTCCTCGAAACTATCAGTCCTAGGAGTGGGAGGTGACAACATTGGGACAGGAAGAACGACATACTGAAGAGAAAGTGTACAGGCAGCTTCGCGCCAATTCACTACTCCAAGAGATCATGTTGCGCTACATGATGGAAGGCCAAGCCGCCAGTGAACAGGGCAAGCTGGCATGGGTTACGTCTGGCTTCCCCGTAGAGATTCCAGTGACAATGGGCGTCAATGTCAGTTACCCCGAGCAATACGGGGCTATCATCGGCTCACAGAAGGTTGGTCCGGAGATCTGCGGGTTTGCCGAAGAGTTGGGTTACTCCCAAGAGCTCTGCTCCTATGCCCGGTCTAGCATTGGTTCTGTGCGCTATCCTGAGAAGAGCCCGTTGGACGGGCTGCCAAAGCCCCAAGCTCTGCTTGCATGCAACAACATCTGTGGAACAGTCCTTAGGTGGTACGACGCCGTATCCCAAATGACCGGCGCGCCTGTCTTTCTGTTTGACACTCCTCCCACGGAGGGCGACCAGCCATCACACCACAGGGAATACGTTCGCCAGAGCGTCCTGAGGCTCATTGATTTTCTTTCTCGTACCTTTCATACGTCCTTCTCAGAAGAACGCTTACGTAAGGTGGGTGAGCTATCAGGCGAAGCGATTGATCTGTGGACTCGCTCTCTGAAGGCTTGTCGCAATAGACCCAGTCCACTGAACTGCGCTGACAGGTTTCTTGCCATGGCTCCTATCGTAGCATTGCGTGGCACAGAACCGGCGATTGAGTTCTATCAGGCCCTCCTTGAGGAAGTGCAGGAACGCGTGTCGCAGGGTCTTGGAGCAATCCGAGATGAGAGAATACGTCTGCTGTGGGATGATATTCCTCCTTGGTTCACGATCTTCCGTTTCTTCAATGGCCTTGCAGCGAGAGGTGTCGTCTTCCCTGCAGACACTTACACTCACGCATGGTCCGGATCGCTCGCTGGTGCAGACCTGCTAGATAGTGTTGTGTCTGTCTATTCCAACGTCTACCTGAACAAGGGTCTCGAGGCCAAGGTCGACAAGATGTGCGAGTTGATCAAGGAGTACTCACTCGATGGGTTCATCATGTTCTCAGTCCGTTCCTGCAAACGCTATTCCCTCGGGCAGCTTGTGTCAAAAGAGCTCGTCATGGAAAGGACTGGCGTACCGGGAGTCGTGATTGAGGGTGATATGGTGGACAGTCGCCTCTTCAACGACGCACAGATTCAGACAAGGCTTGATGCGCTTCTTGAGATGTTTCTATAGGGTGGCACTGAGTTGGCAAGACGCACAACCATTGGAATAGGTCTCGATATTGGGTCGACAACGACGAAAGGTATACTTGTAGACTCATCAGGCACTGTGCTCGCGGCCTCGCTCGTGACCACTGGTGCGTCGGCCCCTATCGCCGCAAGACATGTCATGGATGAGCTGTCACAGACATCGGGTAAAGAGCTGACAGGCTTGCCTATCATTACCACTGGCTATGGACGGACATCGGTCGAGTTCGCCCATGAAACCGTGACTGAGATAACGTGCCATAGTATGGGTGTTCATTCACTGAACCCCGACATTCGGCTCCTTATTGACGTGGGTGGCCAAGACTCGAAAGTGATACGGATTGGACCAAACGGGCGTCCAACGGACTTCGAGCTGAATGACAAGTGTAGTGCGGGGACCGGCAGGTTTCTAGAAGTAATGGCCAGAGTGCTGGAAGTCTCAATTGACGATTTGGGTCCCCTTGCTCTACGCTCCACTTCTCCGTCCACAATCAGCAGCACATGCACAGTCTTTGCCGAGAGCGAAGTTGTAGGCAGAATCGGGACTGGTGCCGCGCCAGCCGACATCGCTGCAGGAGCCCACTTGGCCATGGCAGGGAAGGTTGCCACTTTAGCAAAGAGGGTTGGCTTGGTCACTCCCGTGGGTGTGACTGGCGGCGTGGCTCTAAACCCTGCGTTTCGCCACTATCTCTCCAAACAGCTGAATAGTTCTCTTTGGATGCCGGACAAGCCCCAGCTGACTGGGGCCCTTGGTGCAGCGATTCTAGCAGTCAAACGATAGGTTCCCATTTCTAGCGCTAGAGGCCGATTCAGCACAAATGCAGATTCATGATGTCATATCTGTCTGAACTCTCAGCTAGGGGCTTCGAGCGCCTTCTCACCGGCCTTGATTCCCAAGTCAAGAGCCAGGTGGTTGATCTTGACGAACTTCGGCCACCGTTCCTCCATCTGGTGTCTGAGGCCCTCGATCGACACGGCTTTCGTGATTGCAGCAAATGCCCCCATCATGACTACGTTGGCCGTCTGCTTGCTTCTAACTTCTTGGTCTGCGATGCGTGTGGCGGGAATACTATAGACTTTCACACCCTTCGGGAGTTCAGTTTCCACTTTGACAAGGTCACTGTCGATTATGAGTATGCCATTCTCTTTCAGACCGTGGACATACTCAAGATATGCTGCCCGGCTCATGACGACAAACACATCGGGTGCAAGGACCTTCGGGTAGTCGACCTCTTCATCACTGATGACTATCTCGCTCTTGCTTGCACCGCCTCGTGCCTCGGGGCCGTAAGACTGGGTCTGGACCACGTACTTCTTGTCGAAGAGAGCCGAGGCTTCCCCGATGACGACTGCCATAGTGACGATGCCTTGACCACCAAAGCCTCCTATCCTTACCCCATAGCGCACCATGCAATCACTTCCTGACCTTTGCGTGCATCTGTTTCAGGACATCAGTATATTCAGGCTTCTCAATATCGACGAACTCACCGCAGACTATTCTCCTTGCGTAGTCGAGTTCTGCCTCGTGCGGTGGAAGGCCGTTCTGGATGTCAGTCACCTCTAGGAGGTGTTTGTGCATATCGACGCCCTCGCCCAGCCTGTTCATCCTGCCATATGCAGTGGGACACGCGCCGACAATCTCAATGAAAGAGAGCCCCTGCTTCGTGATACCTTTTTCAATCGACTTTGTGGCACGACGAACCTGAACGGCTGTCCAACGTGCAACGAACGTCGCTCCAGAGGACGCGGCAAGCTTGACCAGATTGAAAGGATGTTCTATGTTGCCAATCGGAGCTGGGCTCGTCTGTGTCCACTTCTCGTGCTCAGTAGTGGGTCCAAACTGGCCGCCTGTCATGCCGTAGTTGAAGTTGTTTATGCAGACAACAGTCATGTCGATGTTTCTCCGGCAGGCATGGATAAGATGGTTTCCACCTATTGCAGCAAGGTCTCCATCGCCTGCAACTACCAGAAGCTCGAGATCAGGATTGGCAATCTTAACACCCGTGGCGAATGGGATGGCTCTGCCATGTGTCGTGTGAAATGTGCCTGTCTTGAAGTAGCCCGAAGTACGACCACTGCATCCAATGCCTGAGACGACGACCACCTTCGAGAAGTCGATGCCCAAGGTGTCGATGGCCCTTGTGATCATGCCTGTCACGATTCCTATCGAACAACCGGGACAGTAAATCCATGGCATCCGGTCCTCTCTGATGTACTTGGCCATCGGGTGCTTCAGTGTGACCTGCTCTGCTGTCGCAGTCATTTAGCATGGACCTCCATGATCTTGCGTAGAATTTCGTCAGGTAGTTGAGGTGTCCCGGCAGGTTTTGTCATGAGATGAACAGGTGTAGGCGCTGCAAAAGCCCTGACCATATAGTAGACCTGCCCCATGTTCTGTTCAGGCACTATGATGTGCTTGACATCTGAGGCGAGCTGTGCGATGGGTTCTTCGGGGAAGGGCCAGACGGTCTTCAATCTCAACATTCCCGCCTTGATGCCTTTTGCTCTTGCATCCTTAACGGCTCTCCTGGCGCTTCTAGCTGGAGTCCCATAGGCGACGATGGCGATTTCTGCATCGTCCAAGAAGTATCTCTCTACCTCGGTTATCTCATCGATGTGCCTGAGTATCTTCTCGTTTAGTCGAGTCACGAGCTCAATCTGGACCTCGTCACTATCAGTAGGATATCCACGCTCATCGTGTGTAAGACCTGTGGCATAGAACTGGTACTTTGTACCGAGCAAGGCCATTGGCGGCACAAGATCATCATCAGGCTTGAAGGGGAGATACTCGGAGGGTTCGCTCTTGGGCATCTTCCTGCTTACAAGCTTCAAACTCTTCTCATCAGGTATCACTAGTGCTTCTCTCATGTGTCCGACTATCTCATCGGCCAGCAGGAACACAGGAACTCTGTATTTCTCTGATAGATTGAAAGCCCTGACAGTGAGGTCAAACATCTCTTGGACGGATGCCGGTGTCAGTGCGATTATCTGATAGTCACCATGGCTGCCCCACTTTGCCTGCAGCACATCACCCTGCTGCCCACGTGTGGGTTGACCAGTACTCGGGCCGCCACGCATTATGTTAACGATCACGATCGGAGTTTCCGTCATGACGGCAAGACCCACAGCCTCCATCATCAGGCTTGCACCCGGACCCGAGGTCGCGGTCATGGCCTTAATCCCCGCCCATGAGGCCCCAATCACACTCGTTATGGAAGCGATTTCGTCCTCATACTGAACATATGCTCCGCTCAGCTCAGGCATCCTGACGGCCATCCACTCAGCTATCTCTGTCGCAGGAGTGATCGGATAGCCACCGAAGTATCTGCACCCGGCGCTCAGAGCCCCTTCAGCACAAGCGATATCACCCATTGTGAACATGGTTCGTTCGGGCATTCAGTGGGCCTCCTCCTTCTCGTCCTTCTTTTGATACTCAGGGACAATCGTGCCCTCCTCCACTGTTCCTGCTTCAAGCGCCGCCTCCGCCACCTTCCTATCAACCAGAAAGATGGCCATATCGGGACAAATCAGTTCACAAAACTCGCAATTCACGCAGGCGTCAATATCACAGGCAGTGACTGGATGGTATCCCTTGCGGTTGTACTTATCCTCTGTCAAGCACAGGACGTGCTTGGGACAGAATTCCACACACAGACTGCATGCCTTGCACTGTTCCTGCAGGATGACGAGGACTTTCTCTCTAGTCCTCGGGGGTTTGGGTGTGATCGGCTTGCGAACAGTTGTCATTCAGGCGCACTCCGTTGACAGTCTGCCGTATGTCTTTGTCCCTAGATGGACTGGTCTGGACAGAGCCCGGTCTTAGTTGAGGTTGACCAGAAGTAGCAGGTATATGAGCCTTACCTTAGTGCTGCCGCACGGGTCGTGAAGTATGACCACAGTTAAGAGGTAGCACTACAAATCAGACGACAACACGATGATGGTGTGGTAGGCCTTGTCCGACGACGAGCCAAACGAGGAAGAGCTGGCCAAGTCGTTGAAAGGCAGGACCTTGCGGGTCTACTGGTACATGCTGCGTCATCCTGTGCCGATGACTGCACGGGAGATTCAGCGTGGTGCCGCCCTTTCCAGTCCCTCGCTGTCTATGCACCACCTTGAACACCTTAGGCTGCTAGGATTGGTGGATAAGGATGTTCATGGTCAGTATACAGTGAGACGGGACGTGCGTGTCGGGGTTCTCAAGCTATTCGTCGGGAGGGGTCGGCTCATGGTGCCCCGATTTCTCTTCTACGCGACCTTCTACACCTCTGTGACTGCTGCACTTGCCACGATGATACTGGGCACCGGCCACACCGATTCGTACTTGATCGTTCTGCTTGTCCTTCTGACATCAGTCTGTGTGGTCCTGTGGTACGAGTCAATGAAGATATGGAGGGAACAGCCATTTCCAGAGCAAGAAGACTAGGTTCTAAGAGTAGAACTAATTGCCATATCGCGCAAGTCAATACGGACGGTTACTTTCCGGTGGTACTGTCCTGGAGTGAATCTATGCACATCTTGCTCCGATCATTTGCCCTAGCTCCTATCCTGCTGCTCCTGCTGATAGGAGGAACACTGTTTCAGCCAAATCCTCTTTGTGCTACTGTCAGCGAGGAGTCCGCTGGTGGCGAAACCTTTGCCAACTATAGCGACAATCCGGATCTTTCACTCACGTATCACTCCCTATGGAACGAAACAGAAACCCCTGTTTATTCAGGTGACAGAATCTCGGGCGACAGGGTGGTTCTCACAGGTACTTGGTCGCCTTCTGGCACGGTTGCCGAGAGCTGGATTAACGTGAGCGCGACCGCAATCCCAATGAATATCTCTAGTCAGAACCCGTCCAGCTCAGTTTCGATTGACACGCGAGGGCTGGGGAACAACGCCACCTGTATCATCACGGTCTTTGCATTGCTGCTTAACGGGTCCACTATCAATCAGACATTCAGCAATGTCTTCATTGGTAACTTCTTTGTTCCTCATGTCAGGGTGCTATCTCCTAACGGTGGCGAGCACTGGACAGGCGCTAACAACGTGACCTGGTTTGGCTGGGACAACAACACTGACGAGTCACTGACCTATGAAGTACTATTATCATCTGACTCAGGGACTAGCTTCCAGCTTCTTGCCACACATCTCTCGTCAACATCGTACCAATGGGATTGCACGGGTTTTCTCAATCTGAGTACCTACATGTTCGAGGTTCGTGTCACAGATGGTATCTACGTGTCATTTGACAGGTCTGATGGGACTTTCACTGCAGGAAGCATTCCCATAACGACGACCACTACTACTACGACCACGACCACAACCGCGAATACAACAACTACTACTATCGACAACAGTCTCATTGTTGGCTTCTTCATCTCTGCGGCCATGATTTCGAGCGCGATTATGGCGCTCATAGTTTACTATGTGGCCAAGAGATGGTACTGATTCAATGCTTGATTGTCTGAACAGATTAAAGAAATCTGTCAACAAGTGCATCTGTGCTGATGACATGTTTGTGAAGGCCAAGTTCCTCGGGATCTATCCCCATTGCCAGACCAAGCAGCTGCGTGTAGTAGAACACAGGAAGATGATACCTGTCGCCAATCTCCTTGTTTAGCTGAGGTTGAGACATCTCGAACTGGAGGTGGCAGAACGAACAGACATCTACTATGCACTCCGCCCCTGCCTCAATCATGTTGTCAAGCTTCTCACGTGCAATGTCTATGCTGACGGGCACATTTGACCCGCGGACTCCACCACCAGCGCCACAGCAGAGGAACTTCTCCTTGTACTTCACACTCTCTGCACCCGTGACTTCGACAAGCTCATCAAGGAACGTGTATTTCTGAGTCTGCTTCCAAGGCCTGAGCTTGGTCGGCTTCAAGAGGTGACACCCATAGTGTGTTCCGACCCTCAGCCCGTTCAGAGGGCGGGTCACCTTCTTGCGCAGGTTCTCCAACCCGAGGTTGTAGATGATCTCGACGAGGTGCTTTGCATCAGCCTTTGCCTCATACTTCACACCAACACTCTTGAGGATCCGCTGGACCTCCTTGAGCCTCTCGGGGTTCTCATGGACCACGTGGAGGGCCTCTTTGAATGTCCCATAGCAGCCATTGCAGCCTGTGAGTATGTCATGGCCTGCTGCTTCTGCGAGTGCGAGGTTCCGTGAGGCGAGGGCAAGCCATGTGGGCTCACTGAATGACCTGATCACCCCGGGGGCAGGACAGCAGCTCGCGCCCTGCAAGTCCTCTATGTCAATCCCAAGTTTCGGGAGCACAACCCTGATGCTCTTCTCCACATTGGGAAACCGGTTGGGCATGACGCATCCCAAGAAGAATGAATAGGTCTGAGCTTGCGTCATCTCTAGTTAGCCCCTGCTCCCTCTCCCTCGACTAGAGCGTTGAACCCTGTCTGCCTCATTATCTCCTTGACCTGAGCGAGTGCCTGTTCGCTGGAGTGCGTTGTAGGAGGTATCTCGACGATGCCAAGTTCTCTCCGCATCTCTTGGTTTGCATCGTCTAGTGGGACTGCATGACCCGTCTGGAGCAGCTTCTGAGCCGACTTACGATGCTGTGGCAGCATGAACCCTTCCTTGACAGCCATGTTCCGCATTATGATGATTGCGTCTGTGACCTTGATCTGTCTTGGACACCTTTCGAGGCAAGTTAGGCATGTGGCACAAAGCCAAAGGTCGGGCGAACTCAGCACGTCCTCTTTGAGACCGAGCAGAGCCTTCCGCATGAGTTCACGTGTCCTGAATGCGGTTCGACGTCCGCTAGGGCAGACACTAGAACAAGTCCCGCATTGGATGCAGGTGCGTATTCTGTCTGCACCTGCTGCGACAATCTTGTCTACGAAGGTAGGGTCTATGTCTGCGCTCCGAATGGTTTCACGGCTGATGTCGCCCATTAGTATGTCCTTCGATGCAGTGGTGCTGTCAGGCATCTGAGTTTGCGTGATATAAGAGTGGTGCTGATGACAGAGCTCCTCAGAGTGCCCTCATTGGAAATTGTACTTCTCGCTTGACAGGAGACCTGCGTTTCCGATTCTGACATTAGTGAGGCCTGCGTCTTGAGCAGCCTTCACTGCCGCCTCTGCATGCGCTCTGCTAGTGCATGGCAGGTCACTCATCATATGGTGAGGGTAGAATCCTAGGAGCGCAGTCGGGACAGTTGGGTCGCAGGATGCAATGAAGGCGGCAAGACTTCTGACCTCAGACAGGCCTATGTAGCCCGGGATGAGAAGTATGCTAGCAATGAGAAACTCTTCCTTGCGTTTCCTTCCCCGTTGCGCCAATGCTCTGAAGTTCCTGAGGACAGTCGTGTTGGACACACCTGTCAATGCAGTGTAGAGCTCAGGAGAGTACGCCTTCAGGTCGAACTTGATTGGCCCTCTGCTCTCCCAGACAACATCCGCAATCTGCTGTAGCCACTTGCCGGAGATCAGGCCATTGGTTTCATAGCATATCTTCACATCTCGTTCTTCGCGAAGGAGCTTCGAGGTTTCGACCGTGTGCCATGCATTACACGAGGGATCGCCGCCGAAATAGCAGACGCATGCGGTCCTGTCGTCAGCCACTGCCGCGAGTTCAGAGGGGGTCATCAGAGGAGTCCCTCTCCCCATCATGCCTCGATAGCTTATGTTCTGACAGAACAGACAGTCTGAGCTGCATGTGCCATAGAATACGGCGAGGTTTTTTAGATAACGTGCATAGGGGCTGTATGCCCCGTTGCAGTGAGTCAGCGAACATACCCAGTCTGCTACGCAGTTGGTGGGCAGCAGGTCGAAGTACCACGACACAACTGCTTTGCCGGGATACCTCTCAGCGATTCGTGAGTCAGTAACGGTCCTCAGGTGACAGAATCCATTCTCGCCCTCGTCAAGCCTGCAATGATTTGCACATTCCGGGCACACTATTGCGCCGCCCTTTGGGACTGTCGGGACTAAGCCATCGTTCTGTCTGCTGGCCCAATGCACTCTCATCACGCGTTTCAGAGATGCACTGTTCGCCTCTAGGCACTCAGGACAGCACCCTATGGACTTCGAAATGAGTCGCCCTTCAAGGGCGTGATTTGGACAAAACATCTCACGTACCGTGCCATAGCTACTGACTCTCTCCAGTCTATCCTTTCCAATATATCAGTATCATGGCCGCGGCGCACGATTGAGGAGGCAGCAGGAAAAGCTGGAGACTCCAACCGAATGCATCCAAGCCAGACGTGACTACTACACGGTGCGCCTCAGCTGCTAGCTGGGCTTGTATGCCATCGCCCCGATAATGGCAATAATGGTACTGGCTAGGAGAGTTGAGACTGGAAGGGTATCTACCTCGGCCATGTCCCCGCCAAATCCGATTAGGAGCCCGAAGAAGATGCTCAGAATCCCAAACAGGAGACCGTAGTATCGTGCACTGTAGGTCCCTCCTGAACTCCACCTACTCTCAGTCACAGTATGAACGCCGTCGGATCTCTGCTGATATCGTGTAACGCCCACGTAGCCAGGTGCCACGTGTACGGTCTTACCAGTGATGGCACATTGGAGTCCCCTAATCAGAGCAAGCGACATTATGCAGACAACGGCGTTGATGGCGAGTGCTGTTCCGGAAGCGCCGACTGCAAAGGCAATTCCTAAAGAACCATAGACCAGAATCAGGCTGATCACGTAAAGATAGGTTGTAACCGGACTTGCGACCATGGCTTCGTTGCCTCCCGTTGTGCGAAATGACGGCAGTCTGTCTTCGTGTACTCTTGATGAAACACATGAGGCTCGTACGCGAACAGGAGTCTGCAATATTATCGCATTCTCATTCGGTCCTTTATACATTTTCCCATTTCCCGCAAGATTGGCCGCAAGAGCACAATGGCCTTAGTGTGATGAAACCTGTTTCTTCAAAGAATCAATCAACAGCCAGTTGCCTGATGTTTCCGACCTGACACTTGCAGCTGGGTTTGGATTGACACTTGCCACGAAGCAACGGATAAAAAGCCGAAACGTCTGCTCCTCGGTTGCCTAGGTGGACAGACTTGACCGTGGCCGAAGAGAAACCTCCAGTCGACGTAGACACAGTGGACTTGGATTTCATCCAGATGATCAAGAAGACAGGAGGGCCAAACATTCAGAGCTGTTATCAGTGCGGTACTTGCTCAGGATCGTGCCCCGCGGGTGCTCGCACAAACTATCTCGTCAGGGGAATCATCAGAAAGGCACTCCTCGGCCTGAAGAAGGAAGTCATCTCAGCTCCGGAACTCTGGTACTGCACCACATGCTACATGTGTACTGATAGATGCCCACAGGACGTGAAGCCGACAGATGTCATCAAGGCGATTCGCAACGTTGCGGTCGAAGAGGGATATATGCTGAAACCCCACCAGGACGTTGCGAAGAAAGTCCTAGAGGCTGGACACGCGGTACCGCTCGACAAGGACACCTGGTCTGCTCTCAGGCAGAAGTCGGGTCTCGAGCCTCTGCCCCCCAACGGTTCGTCGAATCCAAAGGTGGCTGAAGAGATACGCAAGATGGCCAAGAAGAGTGGATTTGACAAGCTCATTGGATATAGCGATACACCTCCGCCGGCAGAGAAGAAGGAGAAGTGAACAACTTGTCGAAGAGGCCTGCGTACTATCATTTCTTGGGCTGCATCATTCCTCACCGGTATCCGAGCATCGAGAAAGCTGCCAAGTTGGTCTTCAATGACCTCGGGATCGACTTGCTAGACATGGTGGGTGCTAGTTGCTGTCCTGCCCCCGGAGTCTTTGGTTCATTCGACAGGGTGATGTGGGCCACAATCGCGGCGCGCAATCTCACCATCGCAGAACAAGGCGGTCACCCACTTACCACAGGCTGCAACGGTTGTTTTGCCAGTCTCTGGGACGCGAATCACGAGCTGAAGGAAGACGAAGAACTTAGAGCGGCTGTCAACCGCAATCTGGCCGAGATTGGACGAGAGTTCAAAGGCACGACAGAAGTCACCCACTACATCGATGTTCTCTACGGTGTTGCGGGTATGCAGAAGCTGAAGGAGCATGTCACACATCCATTCACTGGAGTGAGAATGGCACTTCACCCAGGGTGTCACTGGATGCGTCCAGCGTTGGTCAAGAAGAAGGACAATAGCGAGCGTCCTCACATATTCAGGGAGATCTGCGAGGCCACAGGAGCAAAATACGTTCACTACAAGGATGAGCTGATGTGCTGCGGAGCTGGTGGTGCAGTCCGCACAGCAGACGTCAAGATTGCGCTTGAATTCACAAAGCAAAAGTTCGACAGTATCCTCGCAGCCGGTGGTGCCGATGTGATTGTGACTCCCTGCCCCTTCTGCCTCCTTCAACTGGACATGGGTCAAGTGGAGATTCAGAAGATCTTCGGGGTTGAGTACAAGTTCGACGTGATGCATGTTGCCGAGTTGCTCGCGTTGGCATTTGGGCATCAGCCAGAGGAGTTTGGGCTTGCGAGCCATCTACAGTACGCCCAGAGGAAGACCGAGCCAAACTGGCAGCGACTGAAACTGAGGGCCAAGGCAACCGCATAGAACATTTATGAAGGTCCGTTTCTCTGTTAGGAACGAGGTCCAACTGCTTTGAGAAACTGGCTAGATGAGATGGACTACCTGAGCCTAGGAAGACGAGTTCGATTGCACCGTTTGATGTATGAGCATGGCCCGGGCAATGGGCACATGTTGTTACTTCCCATCGATCAGGGCCTTGAGCATGGTCCTGCCGATTTCATACCCAATCCTCCGTCAGGCGACCCAGATTTTCAGTTCAGGCTTGCTTTGGAGGGCGGCTTCTCGGGAATCGCACTCCATCTAGGGCTTGCTCAGAAGTACGCGACAAAGTATGCTGGAACCGTGCCAATCATCCTAAAACTCAACGGAAGGACGACGATTCCTCCCGAGAGCTATCCAATATCCCCTATGACCGCCTCAGTAGAAGACGCGGTACGAATCGGGGCAGACGCGGTGGGCTATACTCTATTTGTTGGCAGTCCAAGGCAGTATGACGACTTCAACCAGTTCAGGAAAGTAAAGGCTGATGCAGACCGATATGGAATGCCAGTCATCATGTGGGCGTATCCAAGGGGACAGGCAGTCGATGCCAAGGGCGGGCGTGACTCTCTCTTTGCCGTGGACTATGCAGCACGTGTTGCAAACGAGCTCGGTGCTGACGCAGTGAAGATCAGCATGCCTGCCGAGGACCCCAAGACGAAGTCGCTTCAGCCAAAACCGTATGACACGCTGAAACTGAGCTATGAGAAGTCCGTAAGGAAAGTCATAAAGTCGGCAGGCAAGACACTCGTCCTGTTCTCAGGTGGAGGCAAGATCAGCGATGAAGAGCTGTTGCGCAAGGCGAGCGTATGTCTTGAGGAAGGTGCGGCTGGTCTGATTTTCGGCAGGAACATCTGGCAACGTGAGTGGAACGATGCACTGGCGATGGCTAGGGCTCTCAAGGACTTGATGGGGGCCTAGTGCAGTTCCGAACAAGATGTTCTAGATAACAAACGTTTTATCGTGCTATCCAGAAGCCGCGGACTATCACCCTCCAAGAGGACACATGATGGCAGAGGCCTCAGTAAAACCCGTCGTTATCATAGGCGCTGGGATCGCAGGCATTCGCGCAGCCCTCGATCTCGCAGGCATGGGCGTCAAGGTGTACATGGTTGAGAAGCAACCATCTATCGGCGGGCACATGGCACAGCTCGACAAGACATTCCCCACACTGGACTGCTCCATGTGTATCATGGGTCCGTGGATGGTCGACTGTTCCCGACACCCGAACATCACAATCATGGCCTACTCGGAGGTTGTTGGCGTATCAGGGGAGCGAGGGGACTTCAAGGTGAAGGTCTTGAAGCACACTCGCCGTGTAGACCCCAGCAAGTGTACTGGCTGTGGTGAATGTCAACGCGTATGTCCCATCGAAGTTCCCAACGAGTATGACCTTGGCCTGAAGATGCGAAAGGCCGCCTACATTCCATTTCCTCAGGCAGTGCCCAATATCGCGACGATCGACATTGAGAACTGCATCCAGTGCATGACCTGCGTGAATACCTGCAAGGCCCAAGCCATCAACTTTGAGATTTCTGATGAAACCGTTGAGATCAACGCAGGCGCTCTGATCGTCGCCACTGGCTATGCGTTACTAGATGCTTCAACCGTGCCAGAGTACGGCTACGGCCGGTTTCCTAACGTTGTCACGAGCCTTGAGTATGAGCGGATGGTTTCCGCAAGTGGGCCCACTGGAGGAGTCTTGGTGCGTCCTTCTGACGGTCGGGAGCCTCATCACATCGCCTTCATACAGTGTGTCGGCTCACGCGATGTGAATCACTGTGCTTACTGTTCTAGGATCTGCTGCACTTATGCCACAAAAGAGGCCATCATCACAAAGGAGCACACGCCAGACGTGCACATTGACATATTGTACAATGACCTCCGCGTCTTTGGCAAGGGGTTCGAGGAATTTCTGGTCCGGGGCGAGAAGGAGTATGGGATTACATACGTCAAAGGCCTACCGAGCGAGATATCCGAGGACTATGAAACACACGACTTGTCCATTCGACACAGTGACACCAAGGGGCGGGAGGTACTGCAAGACAAGTATGACTTAGTGGTCCTTTGTCCTGCAATGGTGCCCAACGAGAATGGCGCCCTCTTCAAGAAGCTCGGCATTCAAGTCGACAACTACGGCTACGTACAGGGTCTCAGCGAGCAGATTGACAGCGTCCAATCAGGCGTGCCCGGAATCAGCATCTGTGGGACCGTGAACAGGCCAAAAGATATTCCTGATTCTGTGACGCAAGGCAGCGCAGCTGCTGCACTTGCTGCACTCGACGTGGTCATACCTAAAGCCGCCGAAACAGAAGTCCTGACAGAGAAAGACCTCGATCTCATGACTGCGGAGCCGCGGATTGGCGTGTTCATCTGTTCCTGCGGTATCAACATCGCTGGGACCGTGGATGTTGCGGAAGTCACCCGATATGCGGGTACTCTGCCAAACGTTGTTCACTCTCAAAATCTGCTATACTCATGCTCATCTGATGCTCAAGTCGTCATCAAGGACGCCATCAAACAGCACAAGCTCAACCGAGTAGTAGTCGCGTCCTGCACTCCAAGAACCCATGAGCCCCTCTTCAGAGCGACAATCGAGCAGGCAGGGCTCAACAAATATCTCTTCGAGATGGCCAACATCCGAGAGCATTGTTCATGGATTCACCAGTCCGTCAAGGATGAGGCCACCTCCAAGGCGATGGACCTCGTGCGAATGGCAGTTGCGAAGTCAAGGCTGCTAGAACCTCAGGAAGAGGCGGTAACGAAGGTAGAGCCCGCAGCCCTTGTCATCGGTGCAGGGGTAGCCGGCATGTCTGCTGCGGAGCTGATTGCAGGGAAGGGCTTCAAGGTCTATTTGGTCGAGAAGGAGAAGCGGGTCGGAGGACTCCTGAAGGATCTACGTACTGTGAGCTTCGATTTCAAGCCCGCTGCAGAAGTCATTGGAGAACATGAGTCCTCGATCAAGAACGCGCCAGGCATTGAGCTGATGCTTGGCTCTGAGGTGACAGAAGCAAAGGGCTCGATTGGTGACTTTGAGGTCACCGTCACAACGGGAAAGAAGCAGAAGCAGCTGAAGGTCGGAGTGGTCGTCGTAGCAACCGGGGCTGTTCAGCTTGACGAGAAAGGCCTCTATGGTCTTCACAAGATTCCCGACGTGATGACGGAGCTTGAGTTCAACCAATGGCTCGGGCAAGAGGAAGCGATGCAGGACGACCAGACCTTTGCAGTCATCCACTGTGCAGGATCGCGGGAGGATGAGTCGCTCGAAGGTGCCCGGACATGGTGCTCTGCTGTTTGCTGTACTGTTGCTCTCGAACATACACTCGAGCTGCTTGAGAAGCACCCCGGCTCACGGGTGTTCCACATATACAGAGACCT
Source organism: Candidatus Thorarchaeota archaeon (assembly GCA_003345595.1). Lineage (GTDB taxonomy): Archaea > Asgardarchaeota > Thorarchaeia > Thorarchaeales > Thorarchaeaceae > OWC5. The sequence goes on from PRDI01000099.1 coordinate 56,232, forward strand.
CAGGGTTTCCTATGCAGGTGAGGACAAGTATCGCGAAGCCCGGAAGAAGGGTGTTGTCTTCATCAGGTTTGACAAGGACTCTCCGCCAGAGGTGAAGAAGGGGAAGAACAAAGCACTCAGGGTCGAGGTCACTGACCAGATACTCGGGGCCAAGCTTCTGCTAGATGTAGATCACGTGATTCTGGCCACTGCCATGGTCCCCCGCGAAACAAACAAGCAGGTTTCAGAGCTGTTCAAGGTGCCACTGAACATGTCCGGCTTCTTCATGGAGGCCCACCCCAAGCTGAGGCCTGTAGACTTCCAGACTGACGGTATTTACGTCGCTGGCACTGCCACTGCCCCGAAGTCAATCGACGAGGCAATCTCTCAAGGCAGGGGCGCTGCTGCGAGAGCCCTTGTGCCCTTGGTCAGCGGGATAAGAAAGGCTGAGGCTATAGTCTCTGTCGTGGACCCCGAAGTATGTGTTGGATGCGGGACTTGCGAGATCAACTGCGCCTACAACGCGATTGAGGTGGTCCCGGGTGAGGGCGGACACGATTATGCGGTTTCGAATCCTGTTTTGTGCCAAGGGTGCGGCCGTTGCGCAGCGGGGTGCCCAAGTTCCGCTATCACAATGAAGCACTTTACCGATGACCAGATACTCGCCCAGATACGCGCCGCTCTTCAGGATGTGCCTGCCAACCAGTCACGCATACTCACAATTGTCTGCAACTGGTGCAGTTATGCAGGAGCTGACAACGCAGGAGTATCGAGACTGCAGCAGCCGACCAACGTGCGCGACATCCGTGTGATGTGCACAGGGCGTATCAGTGTGACACACATTCTCGAAGCATTCAGGCTAGGGGCTGACATGGTCTGGATATCAGGTTGCCACATCGGTGACTGCCACTACGTGGACGGCAATATCGCATTTGAGAGACGGTTCGCCATTGCCAAGAAGATCATTGAGAAGGCTGGGCTTGAAACCGAGCGCCTGCAGTTTACTCATATCAGTGCGAGTGAGGGCTCAATCTGGGCTGAAACTGTCAGAAAGCTGTCTGAGCTTGCTGACAGACTAGGTCCTAGTCCTCTCAGGCAAAGGTAACGACTCCTCAAGAGTGTAGAAGGGGTCGGTTGAATCTCTCTCGGTGCAATCGTCTGCCCGGACAGGGCCTGGGGGCCCTGACCAGACAGGTTGTCTACTCTCTGGGTGACTGTTTAGGGCATGCTACCAAGAAACGAACCCAGAATCAGTAGCCCGATAATGACTAGAAGAAAGAATATGATGCAGATGCAGGATCCACAGCCACCGCGTCCTTTGAAGAATATCCTGTCAACAACGACCGCAGACGCGACGGCATGTAGCCAGTCCATGTAGTCCCCTACTGAAACACGGAACTGGTCCCTGACCGCCAGTATCTTCTTGTCAAGCCGGAAGGCGAATGCACCCACACTGTTGTTTGCCTCAAAACCCCATGCCAACAGTCCGCCTTGGGCTTTCAACACGTCGTCACGATAGAAGATCTTGAAGTTCTTGCGGAGAGCAATCCATGGCCGCGTGAGCTTCGCGATCGTCTTTCCCTCGCGATCCTTGAGCCAGAAGGTCTTGTCAAAGAAGCCTCCCTTTGCAGTGAGAATCTTATTGCCTTGAGCATCCTCGAAATTAACTGTTGACCTGAAGATGCTGAACCAAGTTTGCCTTGCAATCGCGATCTTCTCACCTGTCTGTTCATCATATATCTCGAATACAGGTCGCGCCGCTATAATCTTCTGAACGACCTTGAAGTTACGGTGCCCACCTGGTGTGCTTTTGCCTACTTCCACTGATGATACCTCTCTTGTTGTCGCGCCTTACTATGCTATTAAACAATAGTCGTTTCTCTAGGTCCGAACCAAGCCCAGCGAGGTGTCTGCCCATCCCGGCGCGGCCAAGACACTACTGATATAAGAGGGCGGTTTTCCGTCGGCTCCGTCATTGCTCCGAGGTGGAATCATGGCGACTGAGACCTGGGGCCAGCTCAAATCCCTTGAAGGCAGCAAGCTCGAAATCCTTGACGCTGAGTTCACCAGAGAGGTGTCAAAGATTATCGGAGGTCAGGACCTCACTGCATGCTTCCAATGTGCGAAGTGCAGTGGTGGATGCCCCGTTTCTGACAAAGTGAATGTGCAGGTACATCAACTGATGAGGATGCTTCTCTTCGGTCTTGAAGAAGTCCTCAAGACAGACATGGTCTGGCTATGCACAACTTGTTACCAGTGCCAACAGAGATGTCCTCAAGGTATCAACATCACTGACATAATCTTCGGTCTCAAGAATATGGCCTTTCGTAAGGGCATTAACCCACCCGGCTATGTTGCATCACGGAAAGCACTGTACGACTCGGGCAAGCTCTATGAACCGACTGACTGGGAGCGAGATGACCTTGGTCTGGGTCCGGTCCCGCCTTTGGATGTCGCCGAGACAAGGAAGGTCTTAGACAAGACTGGGCTGATGAAACTCCGGGAGGGCGAGTGATACGACTCAGACCTATGAGGTGTTCCTCGGGTGCGCGATTCCCAATCGTTTCAATAACTATGAGGCATCAATGAGGGCGGTCGCGAAGGAGCTGGAAGTCGAGCTTCTGGACTTTGAGGGCGCATCATGTTGTGGGACGGTAGTTCTGAAGTCCATCGATGAACCTAGCTGGCTGGCCCTGTCGGGGAGGAACATCGCACTTGCGGAGAAGCGCGGACACGACATAGTCACCCCCTGCAATGGCTGCTTTGGATCGCTCAAGGATACTGCTCACATCTTGAACCATGATGAGGCTGTGCGGAAGACGACTAACAAGACGCTGATGGCACTCGGGCTCAAGTTCACAGGCAGGGCCAAGATACGACACTTTGTCGAGGTTCTGTACGACATGAGAAACGAGATCAAGGGCAGAATCGTGAAACCACTCACTGGACTCAGAATTGCGTTTCACCCGGGATGCCATCTTCTACGACCCTCGACAGTTGCTGGTTTCGACGACCCTGAGCTTCCTCACAAAGTCGATGAGCTTCTGGAGCTGACTGGTGCGAGGAGCATACCTTGGGGGCTCAAGTTGAGATGCTGCGGTTCGCCTCTGCTCATTGCCAGCGAAGCCGTTGCTTCAAGCGTGCTGAAGGAGAAGATGATATCAGCGAGAGAGGCCGGCGCTAGTTGTGTCGTCACCAATTGCCCTGCATGTCACACACAGTTTGACGTTCAGGTCCTCGGACTGAAGGATGAGGGCGGTCAGCCACTTGAATTGCCCGCGCTGTTCGTGACCCAAGTTCTTGGTCTGGCCATGGGTCTGGAGCCCGACAGCTTGGGCCTTCAACTGAATAGGGTTTCACTTGACCCAATTCGTGATGTGCTTGGTATCTAGGTTCGGAATAAGTGGTTTTGACCCAGATGGTCTACTTGTACACTACGGGTTGAGCTTACTGTCACCATAGAATAAGTCTGCCAGGCGTCTTCTGGCATCGCGCACGCATTCTTTCTTGCCACTCACCTGCAGGTGTCTGTCACCATCGAGCGATATACGAACGCGACAGTCCTCGGCGAGTTCTGAGATGACTTCGACTGGTATCTCCTCAGGCAGTTTGATGCGGAAGAATGCGATATCTTTCTCTCTTGGGAGGTCAGTTATTGGTGTCTTGGGCTCCTCTGGCAGACGCCGACCCTTCCCTGCCACAGCATCATCGAATCTCCTCTCCCAAGTCCGACGAACTGCTTGACCGTCTTTCTGCTCGGCCCAGATCATCAGGGTTTCCTTGAGTCGGAGCATCCGGAGTTCCATCTCAGACCTCAGCTCTTCGTCTTGGCTGCCCTCAGAAGAAATCTCATGCTCGAATGCCCTGAGGTACTCAATGGACATCTTACTGTTCCTCAGGTCCGCGTAGGTGAGGTCGGGTATGAACACACCTTTGCTCCTCAGGTCGCCAAGCAGGTCATTCAGGACCATCCAGCCTGCAAGTAGAGCCTCTGCAGAAGTCACATTATCACTCCTTCAGCATCGCTTCAATCTCTTGGATATGCTTGTCGGTTCAATCACTTTCCAGAGCGGAGTAGACAGACAGCCATGCCAATCAGGATGACTCCGGCGACGAGCGACAGAGCATTCCAAGTGGGGTCATAAGGAACCGTGCCCGGAGTGAACCCAGCAAGTATCACCAGTACAATTCCGAAAAGGACGAGCAGAATGCTCGGTAGCGCTAACCTTCTCATGTTCCAATCGCCTTCGACTCGATTTCCTTTGGAGGTTCATGTGATTCCTCGTGCGATTCAGGAGTGCTGTCTGACGACACGTACCTTCGTGTCCATAAGAAGCCGATCGATGCACAGAATAGGGACAGGAAACACACGACAGCTACATTCCCTATGGAGTTACGGGGAATGATCCCCCCACCAGATAACAGGGGGGATGGACGAAAGCTCTCTCCTGTACGTGCGTCCACTGAGTACTCAGATACACTCACTCCCCACGGCCCGGTTACATTATACTCGAAAGTCCATGTGAGTCTGAACTCCCAAGATTGCGACGTAGGTATGGCATACGGCCAGGGCTCAAGCCGAAGGCATACCCGTCTCTCCGAGTAGCTCGCCACATACGAGATTGCCACGTTTCTGGCAAGACTCACATCAACAAGCCCTTCTGTGCCAGCTTTCGGAATGTCAAGAGCCATGTATCCAAAATAGAAGACTCGTCCAGTTATTGCGTCGATTTCTATCAGCACGCCTTGAAGCCACTTGACTGGAAAAACCTCACCGGTTGGTATCGCCAATTCGATGTGGTATACCGGACGTGAGTAGTTCTCAGGCGGGCCGGGTTCTGTGTCGACCTGTCGGTACTCCAACCTAGTGTCAATCAACCTTGTAGAGCGGGGAAGTGTGTAGTTATGTGAATAGAGGAAGTCGCGAGAAATGACTCGTGCTTGGCTCGGGTCTATCACTCTGCCATCTGGGTTCATGGGGGTAAGAATCCAACTATGATGGGACGAGAACTCGGATGACCAAACCTCGTAATACATAGCGACCTTCCCTGACACAGAGTTCACAGAAACACGAACGTAGAGCCCATGGAGCATCATTGGCCCCGTATATGAGTCGTTAGTGAACGTGTAGTGCCAGAGTCGTCCTTCCATACCGCCCTGTGGATTGTCAAGGACTCCATCGCTGACTAGTGACTTGAGATTACTGTCGATGAAGGCATTTGCTAGATCAAGACCCGCAGTGTCCGAGATGGCTGGCTCATCAAGGGTCAACAGGTAGGTGTGTGAGAATCCTAGGGCCTCCTGCCATTCACCAGTGAAGATGACCGAATCACTATCATTGGCCGCCAGCGATGCATACACAGTCTCCGATATCGGTTCCCCCGGCAGAGGGATTGTTAGGGCATCATTCCTGGTACTCTGATAGATTGTATAGGGAACTAGCATACCCATGACTACAGAAACAAGCAGTACGGCGGTGATGGGAGTCTGGAAGCCTACTGAAGACATAGGAATCACGATTGCCTAACGATGCCGTATGTTGACGTGTGCGGGAATAACTCTATCATTAGAGCTGCCAAAGGCATCAATGACCTAGTTTTAGAGCTGATCGGATTCATCACCATGAATCTATGAACCAGTGCGCGCGTACCTCCAAAGGCTCAGAGTTTCAAACCAGAACACGCACACCGAAAACACCAGTACCACCGTGAGAAGGAGAAAGGCCGGTGTTGGAACCCAGTCAAAGAGCAGCAGAGTGGCTATCAAGAAGCACGTTGTGAAGACTGCGTAGAAGACGTAGCGTGGGATGAGGAGCCTTCCTATGACAACAAAGAATGTGAGTATCCCTGTCTTGACCACCTTGGCTGCAAAGAAGCCCTCTTGAACATCCCTTTCCACTAGGCCGAGTTTCTCCAGCTTGTCCAGATGATACAGAGCAAGGCTGGGGCTAGAGATATTGGTCCTGCGCTGAATCTCCCTCGCGCTAAGGGGCTTGTTTTGTCGCAAGAGAAAGATGTAGACCGCCAGAGTCCTGCCCTTGACCTGATCGACATTTCCTGGAGCGCCCAAACGAAACATACTCCCGCTTGGCGCCGGGTAGATAGACTGGAAACTTATGAGCATTCCGCATTTCCAGAGTTACGATTGTGCTCCAACTTCGAGCTGTACAAGCTAGGACAAAGAGCACACACGCAAACTGATTACGGATGTCCACCCGCACGGCTCGGAATGTTGACCATATCCAAGTCAATCCATCTAGGGCCACAGCTGCTCGGGCGAAGTTTCCTAATAAGCTAGGTCTATTCCTTGAGCATTGCCTCTATCTCTTCCATGTAGCTCTTCTCACGCCACCAACGCAAATCACGAGCACCTGTCGGGCAGATTGCAGCACATGCACCGCAACCCTTGCACCTCATTTCATCGGTCACGCTCTTCTTGACCCCCGGCGAAACCTCCATCATGGTGATTGCGTCGTAGGGGCAAATCTCAGAGAAGTGACAAAGATCACAGCCGACACATAGATCCTGATCTACTTCTGCGGTGAGCAGTTCAATCTCGACCTTGCCTAGATTGAGCGGGATGCAGGTTTCACTAGCCGCGGCACGACCCTGATTGATCGAGTCTGCCACGTTCTTCGCATATGTTGTACCCAAGAACACACCCGGTACTGTGGTTTCAACAGGTCGGAACTTCATGTGCATCTCACGCAGGAACCCATCCTGTCCCCTGTTGATGCCCATGGCCTTCACGAGGTCAGCCACATCATGCGGAGCTTCAAGGCCCACTGCAAGCACAACCATATCTGACCTGATCTTGAATGCCTGCTGCGACAGAGTGTCATAGACTGTAACTATCGCCTCATCTGCGTCTGGCGCCTTCTCTACGGTGACGGGCCTCTCACGGACCCATCGAAGATACGTGACGCCCTCCTGCCTGTTCTCACGCCACATCTCCTCCATTCCAGTTTCATAGGGCCGGATGTGCTCCTTGAAGGCTGAGAATACTCTGATGCTTGGAAACATCTCCTTGAGCTCATGCTGCATGGCCACAATCGCAGAACAACAGACTCTGGAGCAGTATCTGTTGCCCTCACCCGGATTCTGTCTTGAACCCACACAGTGTATGAAGATGGGGTTCTTGGGCGGTGTCTTGACCTCATCATTCCTGAGCTTCTTCTCAAGGTCTAGCGTGGTCATGACCCCCGGCACCTCACCCCACCCGTACTCGCCCTTCTTGGGCTGATAGGTGTCAGTGCCAACAGGCATGAGAATCGAGCCGACCTTGTACGTTGTTCGTTCCTTGGTCGCGACGTTCTCGACTGCCACATCGTAGTTCCCATACGCCCCTTCAAGCCCCATGGGTCTTGAGTTCAGAACAACCTTGATTCTCTTCTCTTTGCCCACGCGAGCCGTCAAATCGTCCACAATGTCCTTCGCAGACTCCATCTTCGGAAACAGTCGATGCAGTTCGTTAAGTCTTCCACCAAGGCGTTCAGACTTCTCAACTAGAATGACATCGAAGCCCCGTCTGGTGATATCCAGTGCCGCCGTCATCCCAGACACTCCGCCACCGACGACCATCGCGGTTCTGACCACGTCGATGGACTTCATTGGGATGACTTCATTGTTGATTGCCTTTGCCACGGCGCTACGGATCATGTCCTGAGCTTTCTCTTGGCGTTCCTCAGCGGTCGCTCTGGCGTTCACAAGAGAGAGTTGTTCCCTCAGACCCACAGGACCGACGAAGTAGTATCTTGAGAGACCTGCTCTCTCCAGTACACCTCTGAAAGTTTCTTGGTGCTGAAGTGGTGAGCAGGACCCGACAACGACTCGGTTCAGCTTGTGTTCCTTGATAGCATCAAAGATGTTCTGCTGGCCTGGGTCGCTGCACATGAATATGTAATCAGTACTGAAGACCACATTCGGGAGGCTCTTGGCCCACTCAGCAAGGCCAGGGGCACTAATCATGTTGCCAATGATGCCTCCGCAGTGGCATATGAAGACCCCAACCCGTGGTTCGTTGCCGACTTCCATCTTGGGAACTTCCGGAAGCGGCGTAGGCGTGGGGATGGGCAGGAAGGACTGAGCCGCCATTGCGGCACCTTTTCCTTCATTCACGGTATCGGTTCCATCTCTGGGGCCATGTGCGCAGCCAGCCACGTATATGCCCGGTCTGTTTGTTTCAAGAGCGGCCGTGTTCGCATGCTTCTCCTTGAACCAGCCCGTATCACTCAGTTCGATATTGAGGATCTCTGCGAGTTCTTTGACACCATCGTTCGGTCTGAAGCTTGAGTTGAGAACCACCATTGAGATGTGGTTCAGTTCAATGATCTTGCCGCTCTCTGTGTCCTCAAGCTTCACAAAGAGGTCCTGTGTATCGGGGTCCTCGGCTATTTCCGCGACCCTTCCCCGGATGAACTTGATACCTTGATTCTTCTGCGTGTCCCAGAGAAACTCCTCGAGCGCCTTGCCAGCGGTCCTCATGTCCATGTAGGTGTAGATTATCTCGCAGTGTTCCTCCGGATAGTGCATTCGCGTGACTTGAGCGAGCTTGAGACCGAATGAACAGCAGACTCTGTTGCAGTGCTGGGAGTAGCCACCAATGCTCTCTCTGACGTCCCTGCTACCGACGCAGTTGACAAACAGAATCTTCTCGGGTTCTCTGCCGTCAGAGGGGCGGACCATGTGCGAGTCCGTAGGGCCGGTCGGGTGGCTCTGTCTGTCGTACTCAAGGCTTGTGACTACATTAGGATACACACCATAGCCATACTCGGCATAGTCGTATGGCTTATACTCCTGAAAACCTGTGGCGACTATGATTGAGCCTACATTGACGTCGTACAGCTTGTCCTTGTCATCATACTTGATGCAGTCTTGGGGGCAGACTCCTGCGCACGTACCACAGCCAATGCACGACTCCTTGTCAATACGAGCAATCAGAGGGACCTGTTGCCTGAAGTTGAAGTAGATTGCTTTCCGAAGGCTCATTCCGAAGTCATACTCGTTGGGGACTTCGACTGGACAGTTCTGAGTGCACAGCCCGCAGCCCGTGCACTTCTTCTCGTCCACGTATCTCGCTTTCTTTCGGATCGTGACCGTGAAGTTGCCCTCGGTGCCGGTGACCTTCTCAACAGTTGAAAGCGCATAGGTCGTGATGTTGGGGTGCTTTCCCACGAAAGAGGTCAGAGGCGTCATTACACATGCCGAACACTCGAGAGCTGGAAATATCTTGTAAATCGCTACATAGTTGCCGCCGATGTTCACTTTCTTCTCCACAAGGTGGACATGGTGTCCGCTCTTTGCGAGATCGAGTGAGGCATTTATGCCTGCCATCCCCGCGCCGATGACGAGAACATCAGTGGACTTGGCTGCAACCTTGGCTGACGCCTTGGATGTTGCCCTAGGAATTGTCTTGGGCGTTGTCTTCTTGCTGGACTTGGTCACCATCGGCCGAAATCTCCAAGCTCTGCTAGTATCGGTCGCGACAACCGGAGAGGCGATATAATCTTTCTGTCAGAGGCCACGAGCGCCAGACACACTAAGATGGAAGCTCGGTGGAGTGTTTTCAGTATGCTCTGTTCAGTGAGTTTCAAGAGCTCTGGAAGCGTGCGCCCAGACAATCACTTACTCCCGCAAGCGTCAGGACTCATCCTGTTCATAGACTATGTCGTCATTGGATGCGACCAATGAACGGCTAACAGTGCTTAAGTAGTGCAGTGACGAACTGACAGACAGAGGAGGACAGGATGTCAAATCGGAGAATGCGAGCACTCGTCGTGGTTGTCGTCGTAATGACCATGGGGGTGGGTGTTCTTCTGCTGATAGACCCGTTCAGCGCCATGTTCCACATTGAGAGCAGGTTCCCTACTGACAGACAAATCACAGCATCCTATGTGAACGTAGGGCTAGTCCATCTCGAAGACTGCAATCTGACGGTTTCGTTCATCAACGACACCTCTCTGGTATACGCCATGGACATCCAGCTGTACAGCCCCACGCTCATGTCCTCTGCATTTCAGCTCACGGTGGAGAACTACACGGGGTTCATCCATGTCACATTGATTGCCGCAGTCCGCATCAGATCGTTTAACTTGACACTGGGAATTGGGAAACCCTATTCGGTCGCCATCCTGCAAGGTGTCAATCTGAACTCCACAGTGACCTACAGCAACGGTGCGGTACTAGGCAAAGACTTGAGGTACGAAGCCACTGGAGTTCTTAGGTCCATCTTCCTTGAGGACGTCAACTTCACTGTAGGGGGGCTCACTGTGCGCGTTGGGATCAGCTCCATGTATCATCCCAACATGGCCCACATCTACGTCGACCTTCCTCCCGGACTGAACGGCGAGTTCGGGTGCATGTCGGACCCATATCCGTACATCATGCACGACGAGGG
>PRDI01000100.1 GCA_003345595.1 Candidatus Thorarchaeota archaeon
TCTGAGAGTCTGATCGCCCCCGGTGTCGAAGTCTGGATACGCAAGCCTGTCATACAGTAGCACATTGCTCCTGAGCTTTGGGTCTGACTGTGCCTGCGTGAGCTGGAAATATGCCTTGACGAACGTCCTGTTTACCGATATCTGATTTCGTCGTGCGCCTGATACGAGTCCCGGTTTCCCTTCGAAATGGGGCACTGTTGTCTTGAAAGCAGTATCGTACTCACATGTGGCCCAAGGGACCTTCAGTCTATCTCGCTCACGCAAGGAAACCCACTGGAGGATCATTCGATCGGTATCCGGGACATCTTGGCGTTCAGCGTCGAATGCGCCCTTGAACCTACCGACATAATTGAGGACAGGAATCAACTGCCGCTTCAAATCCCGAGCTGATGTATCTTTGGCAATGCCAACGAGTAGCGTCTTGTTTCTCCAGCAACGCTCAACGGCGAGATGTAGTGACATCAGACTGAGGAATGCCAGATCGTTGGTCGTTAGCCATCGTGAATCCACTTTGAATCTGCTATCGAACGAAACCGACGAGTCTTCACTGAAGATACGTCCACAAACCTCAGTCACAAGATGCTCAACACGCTCTTTCAGGCCAATGACTCCGGGCTTCAAAACGAAGTGATCATGACTCCTAACAAGAATGCTATCTGCAGATCGCTTGCCGCCAATTCCCACGCCCAGAGCAGCATCAAGTCTGGACATACTCGACTGGGTAGCAAGACCAAGTCGCTGAGCTAGCTGCTCTCTGCTCAGGCCCCCGCCCTTCTCAGACATGAGTTCTGTTATGATGCGAGGCAGCAAGTACTCGCCTCTGGCAGGCGGCGTTCCAAGCTTGGGGTTGCCAAATACTTGGCGCGCATACACCCAATCTGTCGTCGTGAATGGTCTGCCATCCACCTTGAGACCGACCAGCCCACAATCTCTCGCGAGGTCGATCCTGGACTCCGAGGTTTCTGCATAGTATGATGATACTTCGGAGGAGCATACTCTGTCCAGTAATAGGATGTCGACCGGGTTCTCAGCGCTGACAAGCTTGTATGCGAGATAGAATTCTGCGAGACCCATTAGATAGTCTGCAAACGATGAGTTGTCAATCACCCAAGAGTCAGTGGGCGTGGCAGACTCGTCGACAGATCCATCTTCATCCCTCGACAGGAGCGTCTGGTCTATTACTGGTACCTCATTGATGTAGACTGGCAGGACGCTCGAGATTCCAATTCCCTTCTCTATACACTGCTCATCGTATGTCAGCGTCAGCCCGCCTTCACCGCCTATCTGGACCGTGCCGTGGGCCGCGTATGCTCCAGCAAAAAAGACAAGGAGATCGAAGACGGCATCCTTGCATATGGTGCCATCAATGCCTGCAAACGACAGAGTCCTCTTTCCGAAGAACCTGTCAACAAACTCTGTGTTAACCCCGACTTCAGGGTATGGAATCAGCATTTTCGACAGAAAGGCGTCGTAGATTCCGCTGAGAGAGTCGAACCTGCCCTTATAGTCTGTGACCTGTTTCTGAGCCCCTCCGAGCAGTAGGTCACCTGTGCGTCTTATCCTGCGGCTTATTCGAGATCCTTCTTCGGTCATGCTGTCCTCCAAGCCACCTTCCGCAGTTAACTGGAGCAAGCTGCTCTAATAAGAAACTTGCTCGGTCGTGCCGAGAGGATTTGGCCCACTCTTGGCGCCTTGTGATTGCCCTTCGCGGCCAGTCGCCCGGACGCCCAGTCCTGCGACTATGACAAAAACAAAGCCAAGCACACTTGCGATGCCCCAGAGGGTTCGAAGACTCCCCGTGAAGCTCCATATCAGCGCTCCTCCTGAAGCGGCGAAGAGTGTTGTCATGCTCATCATGAACTGAAACGTGCCAAGGGATCTCCCCTTCATCTCCGGCCCCACACCTTGAACGATGAGAGTTCTTTCACCACATATCCAGAAGACTACAGGAGTCGCCCAGAGGATGTTCAGAAGAAGCATTAGGAGGATACCTGAACCGAGGCTAAATGCACCGACTATGATGCAGTTACCTATCAGACCCAGCATGAGTGCGGGTTTTGTCCTGCGCGTAGCGACGCCGCTCGCAGTGTATGAGAGCAGAGCAGTGGTCAGTGAGAAAGCGCTCCACGTGAATCCATACGTCGTGGTGTCTACGCCCCATTCAGTCACGCACAGTGGTCCCAAGTAGGGGATAGCCAATCCCCAGCATGCATAGAACCCAAGCATGCTCGTTGAGAACTTCCAGAAGTCTGTACCTAGGGCTCTAGGTGAAACAATGACGTGCGCCCTTGCCTGTCGGAGATTGTCGGTACTTAGCGTTTCCCTAACAAAGATGAGAGTTGCTGCGAAAGCGACCAGTGTGCCCATTGCGGCTAGTTGGAACAGAAACTCTGGTCTGTACCCAAACTCGAGAAGAAGCCCTCCGGCAATCGGACAGAGACCGTCGACAAGGTATGCGGGCATAACGACCATCATGAACTTCCTTGGTGCGTCTTGTCCGTGATGCGCAGCTAGCTCATCTGCTGGAACAGCCCTTGATATGATGAGGATGAAAGACCAACCGAACAGGACGAGGGGATATGAGAAGAGAAGCATCGGCCAGACAGGCAGAAGAGAAAGCAGAAGCAAACCAGTGAACATGGGCACAAGGGCCAGAGCCATCGTGATCCTTCTACCTACGATGTCCGAAACAAAACCGGAGAGCGGATACCCGATAATGGCTGCTAGTGTGCCCATTGAGAATGTGAGCCCCATCTGCCAAGGTTCGAGACTCACTGGAGCCTCCTGCAGGAATATGGCAAACTGCCAAGTCCAGATTGACATCGCAAACTGCGCAATGCCGGTTACAATTGCCAAGCGCCAGAGCTTTCCATTAAGTCCCATGAAGGCTCGCTCGACGGACTGCAGTGTAGGAGGACATTCGGTTCCTGGAAGGCCTTCATGTGAGGAGTCCAATGCAGTCTGCCTTCATCAGCTGTTAGCTGTCCGCAAATCCGTTAGCTTAAGAGATTGTCTGTCCTATCCTCGCAACGTTTAAGGTGGGTATTCTAAAGAGCTGAACCAGTGTTTCAAGAAGGAAGTCTGCCGCCGTGACGATTGTCCTTGAGGACGCTGACCTAAGGCTGAACCGCGCCGTAACGTTCGAGTATCTATACGCGAACGGCCTAGGCGGCTATGCATCATCAACAATCGTGGGTCTGAACTCGAGGAGTCATCACGGTCTGCTTGTGAGTTCACTAAACCCGCCAGTCGAAAGATGGCTGACGGTAGCCAGAGTGTACGAAGTTGTGGCTACGTCAGAAGGTGAATCGAATTTCGGTACTGAAGAAACAGAGGAAGGCATGACGACTCGAGGATATCGATTCCTGAAACGTTTCGAGCTGAATCCTCTACCACAGATGACATTTGCCACGGATGCTGTCACTGTGGACAAGACAGTCTTCATGGCCTACCGAAGGAACATCAGTCTGGTGAACTATGAGATTACGACGAAAGAAGAAACAGTCTTCACAGTCACGCCGCTCCACACAAGCAGGTACGTGAACGAGATGTACCCACGCCTGCACTTTTCGCCGCAGGTAGAGCCTACAGGATTCCACTCGTACCTCGCCTTCGACGACAGAGAGGCCAGCCCATGGGTCTATGTCTACGCCCCAGAGGCTGAGTTCATGCCGTCAGGCGTGAAGGTCACTCGTCCTCAGCTTTATCGAGAGGACAAGTCTGAAGGACTGCCGTACCAGGAGGAGCTGTTCGAGCCAGGCGTCTTCCACATCGTACTCAAACCGGGATCACACTACCTGTCTTTCTTGTTCGCTGCAGCGAGTTCAAGAGCAGACCTCATGACTGGACTTGGCCCATTGGTCAACGCAACGACCAAGGACATCGCAAAACTGAGGTTCGACGAGCTCAAGCGCAGAAAGATGTTGGATGACAGAGCTTATGCACTCTCGGAGAAACTACGCGACGAAGATATCGAGTGGTTGATCTTCACTGCTGACTCCTTCATAGTGGACAGAGCATCAACGAAGGCCAGGTCGGTCATTGCAGGCTACCACAACCTAGTTGATATAGGTCTTGACGCAATGATAAGTCACCCCGGGCTCACAGTGTGTTTGGGAAGGTTTCAGGACGCCCGGGAGATACTCACGACTTATGCCCGATATTCCCGGTATGGGCTCATTGCAAACGACTTTCCGGACCGGGGTATTCAACCTCAGTATGATAGTGCTGACGCATCACTCTGGTTCATAATGGCCGTCAGAAGATATCTGGAGGCCACTAACGACCTTGAGTTCCTTAGTGGAATCATATGGGACACGATGGACTCTGTCATTTCCGCGTTCAGAACGGGCACTAAGTTCAACATCCATGAAGACCACGACGGCCTCATAGCTGCCGGTATCGAAGGCGTTGAAGTAAGTTGGATGAATGAACGAATTGAGAATTGGTGTGCCACTCCACGCGTCGGAAAGTGTGTTGAGTCGAATGCCCTCTGGTACAACGCACTGATGGCAATGGGCGACATGGCCGAAATGAAGGGTCGAGACCCCTACGAATACAAAGCTGTGGCATCATGGATTAAGGAGGCATTCGTTCAGGCATTCTGGAATGAACAGCTCGGCTGCCTGTACGATGTTGTGACAGATGAAGGAGCTGACGCATCGATACGACCGAATCAGATCGCGGCCTTAGGCCTTCGCTATCCGCTGCTCGATGAGGACAAGGCGAAATCTGTCTTGAAGGTTGTGACAGATGAACTGCTCACGCCATTCGGGCTCAGGACCCTCTCTCCGAAGGACGCTCGTTTCGCGAGAGCAGTGACGGGCGGCCCCCGGAGCCGCGCGGGTGCGGTACATCAGGGGGCTGCCCATCCATGGTTGATGGGAATGTACATATCGGCCTATCTGACTGTGAATGGACGCACGAAGGAGAATCGTGCATATGCGGAAAAGGAGTTCTTTAGGCCTGTCCTGAGCACCGTGCGGACTGGTTGCTTGGGTACGATCTCCGACATGTTCGACGGGTCAAAGCCATACAGGGACAGGGGATGCGTTTCCAGGGCGCGCAGCGTGGCAGAATTGCTTAGAGTATACTTCGACGAACTATGAGGATGTGTACTAGATTCCTTTCCCTGTTTAGTCTCAAGAACGAGGAGGTACCGGCAGTAGCTGACTTGCCTTCAACTTGGTGAATGGCCTATCTTCTTCTGCTGTTCTGAACGATTGCGTCTATGATCCGGGGGATAACTTCCTGAGGAAAAGCATGTCCCATTCGATCGATAACGACTAGCTTAGCTCCTGGGATCGTCGAGGCAATTTCCTGTGCCGCTTCTACGGGATAGAATGGATCTTCTTTTCCATGAATCACCATTGTTGGGGCTCGTATAGCAGAGATCAAGGGTTGGATGTTCCCCGGAACGGACAATGCGGCTAGTTGCCGAATCGGTCCCATAGGATAATAGCTGCGGTCATATTCTCTTGCTCTATACTCCTTT
The DNA here is from genome assembly GCA_003345595.1 of Candidatus Thorarchaeota archaeon. Lineage (GTDB taxonomy): Archaea > Asgardarchaeota > Thorarchaeia > Thorarchaeales > Thorarchaeaceae > OWC5. The sequence continues at coordinate 5,495 of PRDI01000100.1, forward strand.
CCTCGTTTCTCATCAAATTCGTACGTGCCGTAAATGAGTCGATCACGTTTGACGGTTTCTTCAATATAGCTCTCGCGTTCTGAAGGAATCGGGGCAAAAAACGCAGCCATGACTTCAGGCTTTCCTTGCGGCAATGCAGGATTTCCGGTCGTGCTCATGATGATTGTGAGCGAAAGGACCCGGGACGGGTGCCTATAGGCCAATGCTTGCGCGATCATGCCGCCCATAGAAGCACCGCAGATGTGTGCTTTGCGAATACCCAACGCATCTAATAGGCCCGCAGCATCATCCGCCATGTCTTCCAAAGTGTAGGGGACATTCGGCTGCTCACCGCGTGCATAAGCCGCACTAATCTTCGTGAAATCCGGCATCCCTGCCTCTTCTAGTTTCGTCGACAAGCCCACGTCCCGGTTGTCGAACCTGATGACATAGAAACCCAGATGAGAGATGTTTTCACACATTTCATCCGGCCATGCGAGCAACTGACTTCCTAGGCCGGCAATCAACAGCAGTGGTTTTGAACTTGGGTTTCCTATTGTTTCGTACTGAATATCAATCGCATTTACTTTGACCATTCTGAAGTTCACCATTCATTGTAGGCCCGACCGGTGCCTCGCGTGCAAATCGGTCTTGGTGAGCGCTTGCCGATGATAAGCCTTTACGTGGGGATGGTCTCCCGGATTGGACAAGAGCAAGCACTCCAGCATCGAATCGTCGCCCTGTATGAATCTATGGGACCTTACCAGAGCCTTCATCAGGCGAGTATCGCGCCGACAGGAACGCTAGCAGAACGCTAAGAGACAAGACGGAGAGAATACGGTTGTTAGCCACGCCCGCGGCTGTGCACGCGTTGAGGGTGCCGACACCTTTTGCGGTCGGTGACGTCAACTGTTATCTGATTGATGGACATCCCCTGACGCTTATCGACACCGGCACCAAAACAGAAGAGTCGGCCGCGATCTTGCGTGCAGGTCTTGATGGACTGGGTTACAGACTAGGCGACATAGAGCAGCTCATTCTCACACATGGCCACATCGATCACATAGGCTTGGCGGCAGAAATCGCGAGGTCACGGGAAGCGTTCGGCAAGCCAAGGCCCAATGTGCTTGTGCACGCTGAGGACATGGTGCGTGTTGCCCAGTATGAAACGTTCACAAAGCAGAGGATGAAGTCGTACGCCGACATTATGCATTCATCAGGAGTCTCTCCAAAGGACGCCCCGGGCGTCACCGAGAGGATGATGACACATTACTTCCTTAGTATGGGCGAATCCGTATCTGACGTTCGTCCGTTAGTGGAGGGAGACGTGCTAGAGTCGGGCATTGGCCAACTCCGAGTGCTCTGGGTGCCGGGGCACTCTCAAGGAAGCATATGTTTGGTCAACGAAGAGAACAGGCTCATCTTCAGTGGTGACCACATCTTGGGAGATATCAGCTCCAACCCCAGTCTTGACTTTGATGTCACCACCGAGATACCGATGCTGACCTATCTCAGATCTCTCGACAAGTTGCTACCATTTGACGGTTCCACAATTCTCCCTGGTCATAGGAAACCCATCTTCAATCTGAAACACCGCGTGGATGAGCTGAAAGAGGAATACGCCCGGAAGCTCAGTCTAGCTGAGGATACCCTCGGACCCAAACCGAAGACGGTCTATGAGATCTCGAGAGTCATCTACGGCAACTACGACATGGACTCGATGATTCTAGCCCTGGCCGAGTGCACGGACCTACTGAGAATCCTTGAGCAGAAAGGCCACGCCCGCCTTGAAACAGTCGAAGGAGTGGTCTACGCGTACTCTGTAGATGACTAATACAGGACCTTGAGTGACAAACGACACAGGCTTATATGCCGTGAAGGGGATTATCTCTCGCAGTCTGTCGTTTTCTTCCATCAGGGGTTACTACGAAAGTGCCCGTGATGACAACTACCATCGAGCCGAAGAGTCCTCTAGCGTTTGCCCAGACCGGGTCATGTGGAAGTATGGGTGTGGACGGAAAGAGGTCGAGCATCAACTGCGCATGCCTGAGGATCCACATCAGAGGCTCGTGGTGAGGTGAAAGAAATGAAAGAACTCAACAGCATGTTTCTGATTGTGCTGCTCGTTGCGAGCGCCGCGCCGGCCATTGGTGTGATAGGTTTGAATGGCTTCGCTGCTGCACAGGGCGGCACAGATCCTTATGTTCATGTCGGATGGAACGTCACCGACGACATCGTGCCGATAGAGCATGAGGTTCAGAACTCCCA
>PRDI01000101.1 GCA_003345595.1 Candidatus Thorarchaeota archaeon
AGTTCTGTCAAAGATCCTATTATAGTGTCCGATGTCAAGACCCACTTTGAGGCAGTCGATGCTGAGTACGCCTACCTGTCACAGCGCTTCGGGAGGAAGGGTACTCACTGGAAGCTTCTCCTGCAATCTCTGCTAGGTACGGACGGTAAGCAGATCGACAAGATTGACATTGAGCTCTCAAACGGCCAGAGCGTCACATTGTTCTTTGACATAACCAAGTACTTTGGTGTGTTTGAAGCACCCTACACTCTGATTCACAGCAAGACTCGCAGAAAGTAACTCACTCAGTAGGCCTGCTGCACTGGAAACACACTCCAGTTGCGCCGCGCCTCAACGCCCACCTCTGTGTTTCCAGTGCATGAACAATGAGCCAGTCAGCATGTGATGGATGGGCTAAGCTATCGCGATTACATCTATCTCCATGCCCGCCTCTCTCGGGAGCCTTGCGACCTGTACCGTTGATCGGGCCGGGGGGTTCTTGGGGAAGTGCTTTGCATACTCTGTATTCATCTCGGCGAAGTCATCCATGTTTCTTAAGAAGACAGTCGTCTTCACGACCTTCTCCATGGAGGAGCCCGCCGCCTCAAGTACAGCCTTGAGGTTCCCAAGTATCTGCTTGGTTTGTTCTGTAATGGAACCTGCCACCACTTGACCTGTCGCGGGATTAATCGCTATCTGACCGGAGCAAAACACTAGGCCTTTGGCCTTGATGGCTTGAGAGTACGGGCCAATGGCCTTTGGCGACTTCTCGGTTGTTATCACTTCTCGAGTACTCATTTTGCATCGCACTGGCTTTGAGGCAGCACAGTCATTAATGTAATGGTGCCCTGACGTTGTCTTTGCCGGGAGAGCTTATGGTCTTCGGATAGGAGCCGGAGGAACGGAAAACCCAGGTGTTATCCGAGTACCCGTTTCGCCTCGAAGCGCTTTCGTTATGTTGGGCGGGTCAGTTATGATCGCGAGTTGACCACCCTTTCTTACAAAGTCGATGCAGGATTGGATCTTGGGCAGCATGCTGCCTGCGGCAAAGTGGCCCTCATCGATGTACCGCTGTGCCTGAACGTGGTCCATTTTGTCGATGGCCTTCTGGTTAGGCTTGCCAAAGTTGAGATACGCCTTCTCTACTGCTGTGGAGATGAGCAAGAGGTCTGCTTTCAACCCAGTGGCAAGCAGTGCAGAAGCCCTATCTTTGTCGATTACAGCTGATATGCCCTCAAGTTCTCCATTGCTCTTTCGGATGACTGGTATGCCTCCGCCGCCAACCGCGTACACGATGGTACCTTGGTTCACCAGGAGCTCAATGGAGGGGAGCTCAATGATCTCTTTTGGCATTGGAGAGGGAACGACTCTGCGCCAGCCTCTTCCAGCGTCCTCTTTCACGGTCCAGCCATCAGCCTGAGCCCTATCCTTTGCAGTCTTCTCGTCCAAGAAGGAACCTATCGGCTTGTCCGGGTTCTTGAACGCTGGGTCATCGCTGTCCACCCGGACAAGTGTCACAACGCTGACAACATCCTTCTTCATGTTTCTTCTTCTGAACTCATTGTTGAGAGCCTTCTGAATCATATAGCCAATGGCTCCCTGTGTGTCAGCCCCACAGGAGTCTAGAGGGACCTCGTGGAGTTCATGCTTGGAAAGCTCGGAGCGTCGAAGGATGAACCCGACCTGAGGACCGTTCCCGGAAGTGATCACCACGTCCCAGCCCTCTTGTATCATATCTGCTATGTGTTTGCAGGTTTCAGCCATAGCCATATACTGGTCAGGTACTGTCTGGTGTTGCTTGTCCTTAATCAGCGAATTGCCGCCAATCGCGATGACTGCTTTCTTGGCCACTGTACTCATCTCCGACAAATGGGGGCACAGGGGGTGCTTCGATGCCTAGTTAAAGAAAGCGGTGAGGCTTGCTTAGAAGTCCTGCACTTGTTGCTGGTGATGGCACGGCAAGTCTATATCTCAAACACCTGTATCACGACGTTGGGCGAGTATGAGCATCGAGATAAAACCTGACGTGTCACCCAAGTCAATAAGCAATGTAAAGGACGCCGCTCAAGCCGTTGAGAGACTACGTAACGCTATTCGGTTTCACAACTACCGGTACTACGTACTTGATAGCCCCATGATAGCAGATGCTGAGTATGACGCAATGATGCAAGACCTCATCGAGCTGGAAACAAGATTTCCCACCCTATTGACCCCTGACTCTCCCACTCAGCGTGTAGGAGGAGCTGCGAGAGCCGAACTTGGTTTGGTCACCCATCCCATACCCATGCTGAGCCTGAAGACGGTATATGAGAAATCCGATGTCATTAGCTTTGATGAGAACTGCCGCAGAGAACTAGGGGTCGGCTCAGTAGAGTATGTGGCGGAGCCCAAGTTTGATGGCCTTGCGGTGGAGCTTGTTTATGAGAACGGGAGATTGGTGATGGCATCGACAAGGGGTGACGGCCAGACTGGCGAGGATATCACGCCCAACATCAAGACTCTGAATGAGGTTCCGTTAGTCCTCTTGTCTGTCGATGGTGTGGTTGTGCCGCTACGACTTGTAGTGCGAGGGGAAGTGTTCATGAGAATCGAAGGCTTCATGGAGCTAAACCGTCGTAGGTCCGAGGCCGGCGAGAGTCTGTTCGCAAATCCAAGAAATGCGGCTGCAGGGTCCTTGAGGCAGTTAGACCCCAGCATATCCGCTAGCAGGCCGCTGCACATATTCCTCTATGAGATTGCTGACATTTCTGGCAAAGAAATAGAAACACAGTGGGAGCTTCTGCATACTTTGCAGAGTTGGGGACTAAAGACCAATATTGAGGAATCAAGATTCTGTCACGGTACTAGTGAGTTGTTCAGGTACCATCAGGACATGTATGAGAAACGCGATCATCTTCAGTATGAGATAGATGGCGTCGTCTACAAGGTAAACGACCGCACGTCGCACGAGCGACTCGGTTTCCGGAGCAGAGATCCCCGATGGGCAATCGCGTACAAATTCAGGCCGCGTGAGGCGACCACCAGACTCCTGGATATTAAAGTACAGGTAGGAAGAACAGGCAAGCTGACTCCAGTCGCAGTGCTTGAGCCGGTTGTCGTTGGCGGGGTTGAGGTCAGCAGAGCCTCGCTCCACAATCAGAGTGAGATTGATCGAAGAGATATTAGAATTGGAGATACAGTGCTTGTGAAGAGAGCCGGCGATGTGATACCCCAGGTTGAAGGACCTATCGGAGACCAGAGGGACGGTTCAGAAAGGATCTTCCACATGCCTAGCGAATGCCCTGTTTGCGGGTCAGATGTCGTTATGTCTGAGGACAAGAAGACGACTGTGTGCCCAAACATGAATTGTCCGGCCCAACTCCGAGAGCGACTGATACATTTCGCATCAAAGCAGGGCATGGACATTGAAGGTCTGGGTGACAAGAGGGTCGAGCAGCTGGTAAGAGCAGGTCTTGTCACCAGCTTCCATTCGCTATACCGCCTGAAGAAGGAGGACCTTATGTCATTGGAAAGGTATGGTGACCTTTCGGCTGACACCCTGCTCAGTCAAATCGAGGGAAGCAAGAAGCAGCCTCTGTGGCGGTTTCTCAATGCCCTTGGAATACCTCACGTCGGCGAGCACATGGCACAGGTGCTGGCTAATAACTTTCGGACGATTGAGAAGCTGATGCACGCATCGGAGCAGCAGCTGCAATCTGTAAGTCAAGTTGGACCAGAGGTTTCACGGGCAGTCATCGAATTCTTTGTTGACAAATACAACCATGCGGAGATAGAGGCCCTCATCAATGCAGGGCTGCGGTTTGTAGAGATAGTCAAGGAGGAGGGCAAGCAACCTTTCGAAGGACTAACATTCGTCTTCACGGGCACTCTCGAACGCTGGACCAGAGAAGAAGCGGAACAGCTTGTCGTCGATATGGGAGGACATGCAGCCTCGGCTGTGAGCAAGAATACCAGCTATGTCGTTGCTGGACCGAATGCTGGATCTAAGCTGGCAAAGGCTAAGACCCTCGGTGTCACTGTCATTTCGGAAGACGAGTTTGCTGCAATGATAGAGAAGAGAGCGAGTAGTGGTGCTGCTGCGTAGCAGAGTCGATTTCATCTGTATTTGTGAAGGCTAACGGCTACTATGAATACTTGCAGTGTTGGCAGAAAGGAAATTGGTAGATACGATTAGTTTTATTTCCCGCAGATAACCCGCCACCTTCTCCATGGCGACTGCATACAAGTGGCGCGCTCTCTCCGTCACTTCCCTCGGCTCACTTCTTTCAATTCTAGATGGGACGATTTTCATTATTGCCTTGCCGAGCATCATGAAAGGGCTGGATGCAGATCTTCTGACCATTACTTGGATTATCATGGGGTACATGCTCATCATGACACTCTTGGTGCCAACCTTTGGTCGTATCGCCGACATGGTTGGGCGTAAGAAGCTGTACATAGGTGGTTTCATTCTCTTTACTGTTTCATCCTTGTTTTGCGGTACGGCTGTGTCAGGGTTTCAGCTCCTGATCTTCCGAATGATTCAGGCCATCGGCGGGTCTCTGCTAGTGGCGAACAGCGCCGCGATTGTCACGGATGCATTTCCCAAGGAGGAATTGGGGACCGCGATGGGGATCAACAGCATGATCTTCGGCGTGGGGGCTGCGATCGGTCCTGTTCTAGGCGGCTTGCTCCTCCAATTTGGCTGGCGCTTCATTTTCTTCATCAACATCCCGACGGGCGCGATTGGCACCATATGGGGAGCAGTCCAACTCAAGGAATTGGTGAAATTCCCGAAAAAGCGGAAGTTCGACTGGATTGGCACCGTCCTATTCACTATCGGCATTTCGGGATTACTGGTCGGGCTGTCATTTGGAGGTTTTGTCGGGTGGTTCAGCCCGATGATTATAGTCGTGATTCCAGTCGGAGCGGTTTGTTTCTTCCTTTTTGCAGAAGTGGAAAGGAGAGCCGAGTTTCCCATGATGGATTTGCGCTTGTTCAAAGCTTCGCGGTTGGCCTATGGATTTGGCGCCGCGCTGCTAAATGCAATCGCCCGAGGAGCGGTCATCTTCCTCCTTACGTTCTTCCTGCAAATCATCTTGGAGCTGGACCCCATCACGGCGGCGATCTACTTGACTCCCTTTGCTGTTGCACTGACCATTGGGGCGCCGGTTAGTGGCAGGCTTGCCGACAGGTACGGGACACGGGAGTTGTCGACGATTGGCTTGCTTATCTCAGCAATTGGCTTGCTGGGCATGATGTTTGTTTCCATCGACACCTCGTTTCTGGAGCTGGTCTTGTGGATGAGCCTCATGGGTCTTGGCTCGGGGCTATTCTTCTCTCCCAACGCCAAGGTGATAATGGAGGCCGTACCTCCTCTCAAACGTGGCATTGCCACTGGTGTGCGGTCGATGTTGTTCAACGCGGGACAGGTCGTTAGCTTGGGGTTGGCCTTGGCAATCCTGTCCGAGGCGATATCGCTCAACGCATTGACGAATCTGTTCCTTGGATTGCAGGTGGGATCTGAAGGCGTGGAAATCGCTGAATTCATCATTGGGATCAGATTTGTGTTCACGATTTCATTTGCCGCGACTTTGCTTGCGGCGTTCATTTCGTCCCGCAAAGGTGTCCCGCCGCAATGGGAGAACAACGCTGAGGCGATTCCCAAGGGAGAAGCAGCGAACGTTCCGGCCGGAGAACATTCCCTCTGATTCAAAGGATATCGAATACAGTGTCGCAACAGTACCAACTCGAAAGGGTGAGGCAGACATATTGCCATTCCTCAAGTTTCTTGTCCATTGCAGTCGGTTCTCTCTCCTTAGTGACGGACCAGAGAAGAGCTTGAACACATCGAAATGGGATTGGGTGGACGTGTTTCCTCCAGCATGAACAAGAACACCAAGTATGTTGTTGCAGGGCTAAGTGCGGGTTCCAAGCTGGGCAAGGCAGAAGATCTCGGTGTCGACGTGGTATCGGAAGCGGAATTCGCCGAAATGCCGGCAAGAACAGGGAGCTAGCAGCGAGCCACGAATCCTCGAGTGCCTTCTAGTCTGCTGGACAATCTCTTCAGGGCTCTCCTCATCACGTTTTGCGGGCGTGTCCTCTCCAAGGCCTTTGAATCTGCAGTTAAACGACGTAGACAGTTGGTCATCACACTGTTTCTGTCGAAGCGCCAAAAGCTTTATGTCAATTGTTCCTATCCTTCTCAGCCGACGGCTCGTGCATCACTTGATTACGTTACATCTTTGGTAAAGCCCGCTAGTGGGCGATTTGGGCTTTGACTTCTTTGTTCTAATGATTCGGCACAAGCTCGTATTGCAGGAGGATCTGAAATGAGAGAAAAGGGACTGAAACGTGTGAGAACAGCGTCAGCAGTGATAGCTGCATTGCTCTTTCTGGGCGCGTTCTACGCGTTGACAACTAGTCCGGTGGCAGCATCAGTTGAAACCGAGATAGTCGTCGACGTTGGGAACATAACCGATCTTATCTGGTCATCAAGCGGAACCAGGATAGCGTATGTGAAGTGTCCTGATGGTCAGCAATGGGGCGGACTCTGGGTGGGGGACTGGGATGGTCATGAAGTCACCAATGTGCAGTTGCTGTACACAGAAGTTGACGGGACTAGACTAGAAGACTGGCAAGGAAGCTGGATCCTTTTCATGATACGACATGAGAATGGTCTTCCAAGCGAATACTACGGCCGCGGGGAACTCTGGAAGATCCGAGATGATGGAACCCAGCTTACTCAGATTACCTTTACGTATACAAACGGGATAAGAACAGAATGGTGGAACCCCGCATACACAAACATTGGCACTGCAAACTGGGGGCGCTTTATTCCCGGAACTGGTTTCGTGTACTTCTCTGCCCATGATGGCAACGGGTGGTGGAAGGCTTACACATGCAATGCTGACGGTACTGATGACTGGAATTTGATCAGTGGGAACACGTTTTCATTCACTATCGGTATGTCGCCCACAGGCAACAAGCTCGTGTGGGGTACGAGCTGGTACTGGAATCAGCCCACAACGCTCATGGCAAGCAACGTCGACGGGACGGAAAGGATAACCATCAGACAGTTTCCATTCAAGACCTATCCTTTGGTGTTGGCAGATGGAAACACAGTCGTGTACAGCAGGCCAGACGGTAACATCGGCGCGATTCAAATAGATGGGACCGCTGATCGGGTGGTGATCGATGACGAATACGCCAATTACTGGGCGAACTACGATCCTGTTGACGGGCAGTCGTTTCTAATGAGCAGCAACCGCGATCCGGACGGCAATGTTCACATTTTCAGCGTTGGAGTTAGCGGCACCGAAGTTTTCCAGCTCACAGACGGTCCATACAATGATGACAGCCCAATCTATTCTCCCAACGGATACTGTGTCCTGTACAGGAGACTTCCTGTCGGGTCCGATACATACACATACGAGTTAGTCATCAGATGGATTGCCAAACAGATCGAAATCGACATCAAACCAGGTAGTGAATGCAACCCCATCAACCTCGGATCCAGAGGCAAGACAGCAGTTGCTGTACTAACCACAAGCAACTTCGACGCCTCAACAGTCAATCCGGTCACGGTAGTATTCGCTCAAGCCGTTGCACTGCGGTGGAATCTTGAAGATGTTGATGGTGACGGCGACCTCGATCTTGTTCTACACTTCAGTACACAAAGTCTTGAGCTTGCCATTGATAGCACTGAAGGAATCCTGACTGGATTCACGTTCGGCTGGGAGCTTATCGAAGGCAGAGACTCAGTCAGAATAGTCCCGCCCTAGGGTTCATGAGAAACACACTGAGGTCTGGAAACCGATCTGTGTCTGTGGTGAGGGGCCATGCGCTCCTCCCGTTTTTCTCAATTGCGGATTGCCGGTGCGCTCCATGGCGTCTGCGAATGTCTTTTGCCGTGTTCATTAGAACCCATCCCTCCACCCCACAGCCAGTGAGAGGATGACTGACAGTAAGGTCGAATCAGACGAGACCCCGAGCGAAAACCGGATTGTTTAATTCGATAGAAACGCTATCGCACGCGTCTTTGCTGATCCGAATCTCTGAGCAGCTAGTAGGCAATGCGGGGTCGAGGTCAATGAATGGTAGACATGCCTTATTCATCGTGGTCTTCCTGTGTCTCACGGTGCAGTGCATACTGATACTGCCGGGTTCTCTCGGATGCTCTTCGGGTCTTTCTTATCTCGAGGACGACAGTGAACCGCAAGCCAAGCAGACTCTGTCATCGTCATGGCTGTTTGGATGGTCCTTCAGGAAGTCACACACCATAGAAGGTTCTACGGGTGCTGGCCCCGATTACCAGATCAGAATAGTCGCTCATTACGGTTCAGGAAATGATTCCGGCGCTGATGTATATCTCGACCACAAAAGCCAGGCTGATTTCGATGACATTCGTTTCACGGACGAGGATGGTCTAACGCTACTGCAATATTGGATGGAGGAAGCGGCAGTCTCCGATCAAGCAGTGTTTTGGGTAAGAATAGGTGACAATCTGAATTTCACTGTGCACATCTACGTGTACTATGGCAACTATGTGTGTTCATCGATCAGTAACGGTTTTGCGACACTCATCTTCTTCGAAGACTTCGAGTCGGGCGTTCTGAGTCCAGCAAGGTGGGAAGATCCCGGTGACTGGCAGATTGTTGAAACAAACGTCAAACACGGGTCATACGCGGCATACTGTGTTGCGATGGCGCCCGAACTTACTCTATGGTGTAATCTGACTTCCAAACACCTTAACTACGGATTCATGCTTCATGTTTGGGCCAGATTTGGAGGTCTTTCAGGGTCCGCAGGTTACCCTGAGCTGTTCAGAGACTCTGATGGAGAACAGGTATACTCTGTAATGGTCTACTTCGGGCAGTACTGCTATGACCACGTCGGATCAAATCCCACACCTTGGCCAGCTAACAACACGATCTCATCAAACACGTACTATAGAACGGAACTCGGGTTCGACTTCCAGAACGATAGACAACGATGCTGGAAATCGGGCAGCTACATGGGCGAAATAGATCTCAAAGATATCTTCGGGGGCTCGGTCACTGAAATCATCTATTATGGTCCGGCGTCAGGATACCATTCTGGAGAAGATGTGTGGCTTGACGATTGCTACATCAGAAAATGGGTTCCTGATGAACCTGTACACGCCGCCTGGGGCATCGAAGAGATCGGCTCAGCCCCAGCGGACATGCTTAGATGGCATCATGACTGTTCGAATACAACCGGATGGGTCGTGGACGTCAAAGCATCGGAATCGAATCAGTTTGACCTGGGAATATTTGAGGTCCAGGATAACGTTTCAATCGTCTCTGACGGAGTTGGCATTTACTCGAATTCAATACCTTATCATTCTGGTTACTTCCATGGCGCCACGTTCACATACACCCTTACCGCTGCGATCCTCGCAGGTTATGGGCTTGCTTTTCGGGCGCAGGTGAACCACACAGGATCGTCTAACAGGATGGGGGGCGTCACAGTGGCACTCTATGATGAGAACAAGAGTCTCGCGTACTTTGTAGGCACTCAAGACATGTGGTACGGCTCACATGTGGTGACGATTCTGGGCTATAAGGACGAAGACGGAAGGCGACTCAACATCACTGATCGAGATGGCCCTCTTGTAGTTGGCCTGCGGATATGGCAGGATGAAACAGATGGCTGCATCTATGCCAATGACACTCTTTCTATCCATTCATTGGCCACAAAAGGGACCTATGTACCCGAGAGATGGATTCGCTATGTGGCGTTGACATTCTACAATGGTGAGGACAATCAGTACGAGAGTGAAAGAGTGGTGGACATCAGTCTCACTGGTCAAGCCGGCGTATTAGCGATATCTCACCCTGAAGACATTGAATACGAGGCTGGAACTACCGGTCACTCGATAGACTGGACACACTCCGTACCCTTGCCAGGTGCCTACGAGATACTGCGGAATGGAGAATCTGTTCGGTTTGAAGCTTGGGACGGATCTCGAATCAGTGTCCCGGTTGATGGTTTCGATCCTGGAGTCTACAACTTCACTAACGTGATCCGCTACAATATGACAGAAATCGTGAGCGACACTGTCATTGTCACAGTTGTTGACACGACCCCACCCGTGATTAATCACCCGGTGGACATCCGCATGAATGAGACAGACACAGGGCTGTCGATTGTGTGGACCCCCTCTGACCTGTATCCTGCCAGCTGGGAAGTCAGGCTGAATGGGACTGTGGTTGCATCAGGAGCCTGGAACTCGACCGGAGAGGACGTTGTCGTTTCTCTCAATGGCCTCAACCCCGGAACGTACGTGTACACTATTACCGTTGCAGACATGAGCGGCAACCTGGAGGACGATATGGTTGCCGTGAGAGTAGAGAGAGTTCCAGATTGGTGGGAACTCTTCGGGCCATTCGGTTCTGTGACTATGACTATCACGATAGGATCCTTGGCTGTGATGGTGATTTTCGGAGCGCTGATTTGTCGGACGAGGAAGTAGGTATTGACAGCAAGCAGGGCTTTCTCCTAGTAGGCCGTCTGACAGGCATTTGGAGTCTGGACCACTCATCGCGGTTGATGTCCATGAAACGAGAGTAGTCATGAGGAAATAGAGTCTACTGGTCTTGATCGAAACCTGCCTCGGCGTTTTTTGTTTTCCAATAGGCACTATATTCGGGATCTAGGTCATCGATAATGGGGCTTCTGGCGACAAGATTCTCAAGCAGGCTTTCGTGTTTGCGAATCAGAGCATCCATCTTCCGGACGTCAGTCGTCCGCGAATGCGAACGATATGCCTCTTGTTGAAGTGCTACAACCTCCGGGAATCTCATACCCTGTGGTCCATACCTCACTGCAAGAGCACGATTGGCCTTCTCTCTTCGCCACCAGTACGACCTGTCTGAGTACTTGAATCCACCAACATCAAAGCCCGAATAGACATGCGGTTTCTCGAAGTCGAAGGGCCAGTAGACGCTAATACATGGGCTAGACGAACCAGTGAACCAGTGAGTGCATTCTCCTCCAATCTCCGATATTTGGCTGCCCGTGGTGGATGAACCACCATTCTGGTTGGAATGTTGGCACACTGGAGTAACGTCTTGCTTCCATGGAGTCCAACCATCTGGATGGTTCCTGAGGATTGAGGCAATCTGAAAGAAGTCGATTTTTCCTTCCGTGTCGAGAAGCGATTTGGTGGAGCAGTTGAGTCTGTCATCGCAGTGAGTGATGAAGCGGAGGGTTTCGTTCCCATATGCTGTTGCGAAATCGAATTCCTCCTTGCTCTGACAGAAACCGCTGGCTATGGCATGTTCAATGAGGTCACCTGAGGCAAGGTCCCAATCCGAATGGATAGTGTACCCATTGGATATGGCACGCACTGTCTTCACTCTCTGTGCAACCCAGCGTCTGTCTGAGGTTTCAAGCACCCAAGCCTCGTTCTTGTCTGCTATCAGAAAGCTGTTGTGGTACTTGTTCACGCCTCCCAGCTCACAGACTCCTCCTTGACCGTGCTCCTCCAAGAGCGACACGATTACGTCAAGGGCTCTTCGGGCAGTATACCCGCGCTCTAATGCGAGTCGGAGCAGGTCCATTCCGAGAAGGCCGGTTTCTGGCACCTGTTCGTTCGAGTACACTGCCTCATTGCCGATAGCTACGCCATGCTCATTGGCACCCATCTCTCCACCCCACAGCCAGCTAGGCGATGATAGGAATACGGCATATGTCACCCTTTCTTGTGGAATAGAGACGTATGTGCACTTCAGCATGTCGGCTTTGTCATAGTCTTTCCTAGGAAAGTACCTCACAAGCTGAGCCTCATTCGGAGGCCTGTCGCTGTTCTTTCCGAACAGGGTTCTTCCGTCGGTCGTTGAATTGCCCAGTGCAACAAGTGTGTCACACAAATGACGTCACTCCATGAGAGCTAGCGGCTAACCTTCGCAATACTAGCTCTTGTTGCCGTACTCGCGAAGCCACTCATCCTCGAAGTCTACTTCCATGTCGGCAGCTTCAGCCAGTTCTTCTCCAGTCATGCCATCGATGAGCATCTTTGTCCTGAGCATGATGTACCTGTCCTTCTTCATGAGACCGGCCACAAACTCCATAGTCTTGGGCATCAATTCTGCAGAGGGGAACACCCTGTTGGCTAATCCTATCTCAAGTGCCTCATCAGCAGAAACGAGGCGAGAAGTGAGCAGTAGGTCTTTCGTTCGGCTAGAACCAACGAGATGAATCAGGTTTGACGCAGCTCCTGCGCCAGGGAATATGGCCAACTCCACTTCAGGAAACCGAAAACCGGCTGTGTCAGAGCAGAGCCGAAAGTCACAGGCTGAGGCAACCATCGCTCCAAAGCCAACAGCGTACCCATTCACGGCTGCAATAGTGAAGCAGCTCTTGGCCTGCCTTATCAAGCGAATAGTCTTCTCAAGCAGCTTGAAGAAATCGTGGCGATCTTGACCCTTCACACCTCTTACCATATCAAGGTCAAACCCTGCCGAGAAAGCCTTCTCGCCCTCACCAGTGATGACGATCGCCATGATGGCTGGATCATTAGTCAGGTGTCCAACTTGTTCACTGAACGATTCGAACATGCGTCTAGTTACAGAATTGAGCTTGTCCGGTCTCGAAATCGTAATCGTCGCAACAGGTTCGGTTCTTTCCACTTTGATTTCTCCGAGTGGGGAGACATCTTTCCTCATGATGTCACGTCCTGCGTGCCGCGAGTGTTGTTGATGAAAAGCAGCTAATAAACTTTCAAGGCTCTTGAGCGTTTGCCGGCTTATCTCCCTTGGCCCTGCGTTCATAGTCTTCGATAGCTTTCTGCAGCGCTTCAGCTGCTAAGTTACTGCAGTGCATCTTATGTGGAGGAAGACCGTCGAGCGCGTCAGCCACCATCTTCCTAGTTATCGTCTTGGCTTCTTCAATTGTCTTTCCCATTGCCATTTGAGTGGTCATTGAAGAGGTGGCAATAGCAGCGACACAACCGAATGTTTCCACTTTGATGTCTTCGATGATGCCGTTTTTGACCTTGATGAAGAGCCTCAGCATGTCTCCGCAAACAGGGTTTCCAACTGTCCCAACGCCGTCTGGATTCTCTATCCTACCCATATTCTGCGGCTTTCTGAACTGCTCAATCACCTTGTCCGTATACGTGTGGAATTCCTCCGATGAACCCCGATTCACACTCTGTATAACGATTGCTGAAGGGGCGCACTTTCTCCTTTCTCTGTGATGCTTGTCTACACCTCGTCCAGTTTCTCATCCTGATGCTCGTCTTCACTATTGCTTTCATATGCGAAGTACTCCCCTCTTCGGAGTGGACTAAACTCTCTAAGACGTTCCACTGTAGGGACGAGAGCTTGCACAAAAGCGTCAATCTCCTGTTTCGTGTTGAATCGAGAGAGAGAAACCCTGACTGATCCATGCGATATCTCCGGCGGAAGTCCTATTGCTTTCAGCACGTGACTGCCTTGCAGAGTTTTCGATGAGCATGCCGATCCAGTCGATACTGCAAATCCTTCCATGTCAAGCTGGACCAGCATTGATTCACCCTCGATCTGTTCGACAATCATGCTGTAGAGGTTAGGCAGCCGCTTCACAGGATGGCCTGTACTTCTAAGTTCTGTGAGTTGTCCTGCTAGCTTCTGCTCAAGATACTTCCTCAGAGCTAGGAGCTGTGCGGGCTCGTTTCCACCCCAGACCTCAACAGCCTTTCCGAAGCCTACTGCAGCCGGTATATCCGGCACACCGGGTCTGAGCCTCCGCTCCTCATCTCCGCCCTCCATGATCCTTTGGAGCCTCGTACCTTTCCTTATGTAGAGCGCACCTATGCCCTTCGGTCCGTGGATATGATGGGCATCAAAGGTGATCATGTCAAGAGGCGTGGTCTTTGTGTCGATTGGTATCTTCAGGTAGCTCTGTGTGGCATCGGTGTGGAATAAGATGCCGCGTTGCGATGTTATCTTGGCAATCTCCTCGATGGGCTGAACGGTTCCTATCTCTCCGTTTGCATGCTGGATCGAGACCAGAATTGTGTCGCTCCTGATCCTCTTTGTGAGCTGAGCTATATCGACGAGACCGTACTGATCCACATCGAGCACGTCAACATCAAACCCCTCCTTCTCAAGTGCTTTGCACGTCTGAAGCACAGACATGACCTCTGTGGCGCATGTGATGACGTGCTTGCCCTTGTCAGAGTTGGCAAGAGCAGCACCTCTTATGGCCAGATTATTTGATTCAGTCTGGCCCGATGTGAAGACGATAGTTAATGGTTCAGTATTAATGGACTGTGCCAAGATCTTCCTCGCGTTTTCAAGGCCTCTCATGGCAGTGACATCGCGGGAGTGACCCAGTTCCATTCCTGCGGTTCCGTAGTGCTCTCGCAGATATGGAAGCATGGCCTCTATGACCCTATCATCCACTCTTGTGGAGTTTGCATTATCAAGGTAGGCCATGTCATCGCCCGCCGTCCTTGCAGGCCCTGCATTCCTCCTCGACCTCGCCGCATCGCTCCTTATGGACGTCACACATGATTCCAGCGTCCCTAAGACTCCTGATCAGTCTGTTGATCTCTTTCGTCATTATTTGGTAGATGTGCGCGTCGGTTTCTTTCTGGCTCCATGCTTTGAGTACAACGTCGACTGACTTCTCAATCTCGTGAAGGAAGGACTCTGGGATTTCTATCACGTCTCCACGGGCTCTCTTCTTCTTCTGTACTGTGTGGCCCTTCTTCTTCTTGTACTGTGTGACAGCCGGCTCTGTGACGCCCAATATTCCAGCTATGTCCTTCTGCGGAACCTTCCTCTCGATCATAATGCGGGCCATCTCTCTGCGCAGAGACGGCAGTACGTACCAGACCTCGAGTTCCTGCGGCATCAGCCAAGTCCTTCGTTTCACCTGTTTCTTGTGTTGCTTCTCCGTTTCCGACATGGATATTCACTCGAAGGAATGTTCAGTTTACAATTGTGAAGACAATTGACTAATAAGGGTTGTCTTTCGGTGTCATTCGTAGGAACACTGACTGTCTTAGGTCAAAGGTTAAATCGGGTGTGTCACCGAGATGCCGTAGTTTCCTTCGGAGGAAGTCTGTTGTCAGTCTTTCAAGGTATTGAGCATGTCGGGCTTGTCTGCAAGGACACCACTGGCATGGCGAAGTGGTATGCCGAAGTCTTTGGATTGAAGGAAGTGTACAACAATAGAAAGACACCGCCGACTCTCTTCTATAAAGCTCCCAATGGAATGATGATTGAGTTCGTGCCCACTGGCGGCAAGGCCTCTCTTCCCTTTGATGAAAAGGACGAGGGTTGGCGACACATAGCAGTCAAGGTAGTCAACATTCAGTCTGCTATGGCCAAGCTAGACGAACGACATGTAGAATGGATTGGCGATCTCAAGGAGAGCCCACAGACTGGAGTGAAGGCACGATTCTTCAGAGACCCCGAAGGCAACATCTTGCACATCATAGAAAGGTCCAGCCCGCTCTGACCTGCAGACCTTCTTCCCTCCGCGGTGTTCCCCACGAACGTCCCGTCTCACAAATCGTCAAGAATAGCAGCGGACGTAGAGAATGCAATGTCGTGGCCGGGGATGATTGTTCTGGGGTTGAGTGACCTGATTCTCTCGAGGCTAGACAGGTAGGCTTGTTTGTCTTCAGCCGAACCCGGGCTTTTGCGTTTCCGATACTCATCTGCTGAGCTTACAGCGTCGCCCGCTATGACGGTGGACCCGGTCGGCGTTCTCACAACTACGCTGATACTCCCAGCTGTGTGACCGGGCGTAGTTACTATGCTCACATCCTCGGACACCTTGGTGTCGCCTGATATCGGCTGAATCTTCAATGTCTTGACGCAGGCTTCGAAGAATTCTGGCCACGAATGTAACAGGTCCGATGATTGGAGTTCCTTTTCATGAACCATGAGTTTCTTTCCTCGGAATAGGAAGTTGCTACCAGCATGATTTGCATGAAGATGTGTGTTTACGACAAGGTCGATGTCAGACGGTGTCAACTTCAGTTCCTTCAGTCTCTCGTTTAGCACTTGCTGTAAACCGACCTCGGGAGCTCCTGGGTCAACGATTATTCTGTCTTCGCCCTCAATTAGTACAGTGTTGCAGGAACCCACCTTCAACCAAGAAGATCCGAATGATCTGTCAAGCAGACGATCAAGGTCATAGCTTGTCATTGCTGAATGCTCTCGAACAAGCACGGGATGACCACCCTTCAACCCATAGAATGTCGCAAACTCGTGTATGAGAATCCTGATTCGTGTCAAGACTCATTCTCCTTAGAGGATATGCTCACAAATCGCATGCTCACATGCCGCCGTTCTGCATGAAGAAGAGCAAGTTCATCGGTTACCACTGCAATCGGCAACAGATAAATGCCCGGATGAGCGGTTGGTCCTTCAAGGTGGCGTAAGCATGAAGGTCTTAGTCACGGGTGCAACTGGGTTTATTGGGCACAAGTTTGCTGAGCGTTTGGCGAGTGAGGGACACGAAGTTTTTGCCCTCGTTCGCAAGACTAGTGACAAAACGCGTATACCCGACGGTGTGCAGATCAGGGAAGGCGACATGCTGGACGAGCCGAGCCTGAAGGAGGCCGTCAAGGGGGTGCAGGCAGTAGTACACTTCGCTGCCTACTTTGACTTCTACCCCCGCGACAAGGGTTTGCTTTACAGGGTGAATATCGATGGCACACGGATGCTTGCAAACGCCTGCGTCGGCAAATCGGTCGAGAGGTTCATCTACTGCTCGAGTACAGAGGCCATCGGACCCGTTGCTCATCCACCGGCCAATGAAGAAAGTGAGCTCAGGCCGTCGTTTGATTACGGGCATGTGAAGGATCTTGCCGAGCAGGTCGTCAGACAGGTTACCAAAGACACAGGACTGCCACACATAATCTTGCGGCCCACGGGAGTTATGGGAGAAGGCGACTTCTATACTGCATACGAGGTCATTAAGGCCTTGAACGAGCGGGAGATTCCTGTTCTCCCTGGGGACGGCGAAAAGAGCATAATGTATACATACGTCGATGATGTCGTGGATGGCTTCGTGAAGGCGCTCACTTCGGGAAACGCACTGAACAACACAATAATACTCTGTCCCGATGTGGGCATCAAATACAAGGACTTGATAGAATTCTTCTGCACATGTCTTGGAGTAAAGCCTCCAAAGAGAAGAGTACCTACGACTCTCGCCATGCTGGGTATCGGCTTGCTCAGTCCAATGAAGAACCGAAAGAAGAACACATTCCTCTGGCACATGAAGACGGTTCGGAGCATGGATGAAGAACGCACGTACTCCAACGAGAAGGCAAAGCAACTGCTAGGTTGGACTCCCAAATACACGATGCAAGAAGGCATCAAGAGAGTCATAGACTGGTACTTCGCAAACGGACACCTTCAGAGGAAGGGATAGAGCCATGGATCCGGTGCTTGGCTTCGCCCTGATAATCTTCCCAATAGTCCTAGCACTCGTGATGCTCGTTTTCCTCCACAAAGCAGCAGACACAACAGGGGTGGTTGTGTGGCTCGTGACTGTGCTGATTGCCGTCTTCGCATTCCAGACTGATATCATGGTAGCACTGGTTTCCAGCGTCGCAGGTATTGTAAACTCGTTTCCGATCTCCCTCATGGTGGCAACCTCAATTCTGATGATGACCTACATGCAAGAAACAGGAGCGCTTCAGAGACTGATCGTATTCTTCAAGACCCTCGGCGGAGGGAGTCGGCCGATGCAGATCATGATGATCAGTCTTGGTCTGGGTCTCTTTCTGGTGGGAATAGGAGCCACACCCGTTTCGATGTTGCCTCCGGTCATGCTGGCCTTGGGTTTCAGTCCACTTGTCGCCGTGGCATTGCCGGCAATAGGCTACGATCCTCTAACGACGTTCGCGCTCCTCGGAGTCCCGGCCGTTGTGTTCAGAGACACGTACTCCGCAGTTTCAGGCACTTCTGTGACTCTGTCCGAGGCTGGCGGCGTTTTTGCGCTTTATATGCCCGTCATAACGACGGGCATAGCGATCTCAATGCTCTGGATTGCAGGGGGTCGAAAGCTACTAGCTCAGAAGGAGGGACTTCTTCTCGCTGGCATTTGCGGCGTCACGGCGGGTTTCATTGCCATCGTGTGCAACACGGCATTCGTAAACCAGACCACACTGACCGACGTGTTCGCGGGCGCCGCGGTGATGGCAGTGTTGTTTGCCTACAACAGAATAAGAAAGAGACCAATGATTGACAAGAGCGTACTCACGGAGAAGGACATTCAGGTCCAGCAGTCTTTGAGCTTGTCAAGAGCCAGCATACCATGGGTCATACTTGTTGTCCTGTGCCTTGTCACGAATCTCATTCCATCGGTCAAGGATTTGCTGTATAATCAGCTCGCCATGGGTATTGTCATCGATGGCTACCCACGCGCGATAAGCACACGTGTCCTGTGGCAGGCGTACACACTGATGCTAGTTGCAACATTGGCGTCTATACCATTCCTCAAGAGAGACCGGGTGACTCTAAGGAATACACTCTCCAAGTTCTCCAAGAGAGCACCGAGACCGGTCCTTGCGGCTGCAATCTTCTTTGCGATGGCAGAAGTGATGAACTATAGCGGCTACTTCGTCAGTGTGGGTACATGGACATCCCCTGGCGACCCCAGCAACAACATGATCTATCTCTTGGCCACGGCCACCTCGAGTACGTTGGGCATCGCCTACCCGCTCACAGCAGCCTTTCTTGGGCTCTTAGCCGGCTTTATCTCTGGTTCCGAAACCTCAGCGATTGCGATGTTCACGAAATACCACTATCAGGCGAGCACTCTGATCGGAGCCAACTCCTTAGTCGTTGCCGCTTCGAACGGGATTGGAGGAGGACTCGCCAGTGTCTTGAGTCCAGCCAAGATCCAGAATGCCGCAGCAGTGATCGACCAGATCGGCATAGAAGGCCATGTTATTCGGTACGGTGTTGTTGTGGCAGTTCTCATGACTGCGGTCGTTGCAGTGATGACGATGTTTTGGGCATTCTGAATGCCAGAAACGGATGGAATCTAGCGTTGAGGTGACTTAGGTCAGGTCGAGGTGCCGATGTTTTGCGGGTAGGCTTGTGCCAACCGTGCCTTTCTCCGCCTCACGAATACAACCGCTACAACGACGACAAAGACAACTAGGAATCCGACATAGGCCTCAGATGGAATCGCCGAACCAATGAACTCAACCACCAACCGACCGAGTGCGAGGACGATAATCGTTTCCACACAGTGACCAAGTAATGTCAAAGAGTCCGTGGCTGGGCGAAGCTTTGTTTCGATCCCACTTATTGTCATGTTGCCGCAGTAGCGGCAGAAGACCGTTCCGTCGAGTCTTACTTCCTCTTGTGGGTAAGTGTATCTCCCGCCACAGTATTGGCATTCTGTTTCCGACATGAGTCAGACCCGCGCCCTTCGACGAACACCCACTGAGAATCACGCAACTGACGGTTTAAGGTTTCTGTTCCTCGGAACAGCTTAAGAAGCGGAACGCGCACGTAGACGAGGCATCCCCCTTGCCAACAATCTGCGGGCAGAGGCGAAAGTGATGAAGTGGGTGACTCGGAACAAACCTCATGTCGATCGCTGTGCATCCGCATGGCTCATCAAGAGATTCATCGATGAAGGCGCACGCTTCAGCTTCATCTCAAGAGACGATCCGATTCCCAAAGGTTCCGTTGCTTTCACGCTGCCAAACGCAGAGATAAGACCAGTTGAGGGAGCAAGGACAACCTATGACGTTCTGCTAGAGAGATATGAGGTCGCAGACCCTGTCGCTATAAGAATAGGTATGCTTGTCCATGATTTCGAAGTTGACGCAGCTGAGGATCCAGACCGAGTCGCACACAAAGAAACACTGGG
>PRDI01000102.1 GCA_003345595.1 Candidatus Thorarchaeota archaeon
CCATATCATGACTGGGGGCTGGTATCTGTCACAAGTCCATCCGGTCAGACGAAGACCACACCCCGTGACTGGACAGCCAAAGCGGGCACTCTGACTGTCAGGTCTTCAGCCATCGACTCGCAAGGTGTCTGGTCTCTCGAGTTTGTTCAGTACAACTCGGTTCTTGACGCAAAACTGGGAGTGAGTGGAGGGGCCATCCGTACCACGGAAACCTTCAACATAGGACAGGAAGCCGAGTTCCATGGATGGACACCTTGGGTGGCAGGCGAAGTAACAAAGCTGGTCCTATGGGATCCTTCGGGTTCAGTCTGGTATTCCGCAACAAACGCTACAGTCGGCAGCTCCACACACCTAATGCCTTCTCTCAAGTATAGAAAGAACATAGTCATCAATCACCTGAAGGTCGCTGGCACTCTCACAGACTTTCCAGTATGCGTAAACATCTACGACTCCGACCTATGCAATCCTTCCAAGGTGCAGTCTGATGCAGATGACATCGTCTTTGTGTCGAATGGCATCGTGCTTCCTCATGAGGTGGAGCTCCTTGAGCAGAACTACAACTCGACCAAAGCACATCTCGTGGCATGGGTTAAGGCCAATCTGTCCAGCAGCGTCGACACGACAATCTCCATGTACTACGGCAATCCCGTCCTCGGGCCTCAAGAGGACCCTGAGGCCGTTTGGAGCAACAGCTATAGTGGCGTCTGGCACCTAACAGAGACTCCGACAGGAATGAGCGGCGAAATCGTGGACAGCAGCCAGTTCAGTAACGACGGCAAGACACTCGGGTCAATGAGTTCGTCCGACTTGGTCAATGCAAGCATAGGCAAAGGACTGAGGCTGGATGGCATCAACGACATAATCATGGTTCCTGATAGCTCCACACTTGATGCTGTCAACGACAGAGGAACGCTCCAGCTTTGGATCAACTGGGTCAATGCAGCAGACGGAGGATACCAGAGAGTTCTCACATCAAGTAACAGGTTCCCTCTCGGAGGTGGGGATAATGGCTTTGAGTGGGCTTCGCAACCCGGAGGAAACCACTTCTTCTATCCATGGGGCGGCAATGACAGCAACTACAATCTCGGTCCAAACCCGTTCACCAACGGCAAGTGGCACTATTTGGTTGTAACATATGACTACTCGACGAAAAGCACGACTATCTACGTCGATGGCGCACCAATGACACTGACCACCATCAATGTCCCCACAGGCTGGACACAGCTAGCAACTCTCGACGATTGGATGTGGGGTGGGAATCTGCCTGACTACCCAACCGACGGGGTCGCTGGCATGTATGACGAGATACGTGTTTCTGATGTCGCGCGCTCAGCGCAATGGATACAGACTGAATACAACTGTCAGAGCAGTCCAAGCACATTCTACACTGTTGGAGCTGAGTCACAGAGGCCCGCGGCAGAACCCATATTCAGAAAGACGATTGACACTTCTGCGCCCGCCGGACTATGGACTGCTAGTATATACTACAATGACACGAATGGGAATGTCAACTACAGAGTAGGCAACTACGAGCGGAGCTTTGTCATACGACATGGATCAACTCTGGCACTTCTCTCCCCTATAGATGCAGTCAGTGATGGCATATCCACGAGAGTTGTGGGCGACATGCTGCTCGTTGAAGTCAACCTGACGGACACTATCGGCTCCCAAAGTATCACTGATGCAGCAGTGAGTCTGAACTGGTCGGTATCCGGTGTCCCGTCCAATGTACTCCTTGAGGATTACGGGACAGGTGTCTACGGCAAGTCGCTGAACACCAGTGACCTCGGCACCATGGGCAGATGGAGGTTGGGAATTCAGGCCCAGCACCAATACTACTCGACCTCGAGCCTCTCATTCTATCTGGACCTTTCCCACAGGACCAGAATCACATACCAGAGTCCAGCATCGGCACCATACGGTGATGACTTTGTTGCGAGGCTAACATTGTGCGACAGTTACTCCGGAGCGCTCATACCGGGTGCACAGATCACCTCCAATGGAACAATAGTGGGCGCAATTCTGGACTATGGCAATGGTACCTACAGGATTGTACTCGAAACCAATGGACTCAGCGCAGGTCTGCATGGTTATGAGATTCGGGCCGACCCATCTCAGTCGTATCTGTTGAACTGCTCAAGTACCATCTCCTTCACCTATAGGACCATAGCAACCGACCTCAGTTCGACCGGAACAGATCCGGCGAATGTTCCATGGGGAATGGATGCCAATGTCACACTGCATTGGCGCGACTCGGACCATGGACTGATTGGCATCACAGGTGGCACTGTCAGCGGCAGCTCAATCGACAGCTGGACCAGTGTAGGAAATGGCAACTACTCCGTCAGGATTGATGTCAGTACTCAAGGACCCGGAGTCTATCAGTTCACGTTCCAGCTTTCTCGAGTCAACTATCAGAGCGCTTCAATAATCGTTACAGTCAGTGTAGTTCCACATCGCACATATGTCGCGGCGTCGTATAACAGCTCTGTACCCCTCGGGTGTGACACGTACTTCAGCCTCGTCTTCCATGACCTCGACGCAGGTGGCACCCAGATCCTCGGCAACTTCTCAGGGGTAACTGCTCAGTGGACAGGAGGCTCTTCGAATCATGCATCCAGGCAATTCTGGCTCCAGACCAGCAGCTGGGGTGCGGGCACCTATGTAGTCAACCTGACCCTTAAGGCGACCACAAGTCCAAGATACTACTACGACTCACTGCTCGCCACTCAAGTCGTCATACGGAAGCTCGCCACCTCATTGACATGGAATCACTTCGACTTGATGCCCATCGGGGACAATCTGCGCATTGTCCTTCATGTGAGCGTGAATGAGGCGACCTCGCCGTACCATGCTAACCCCGTGAATGGACTCACAATCACCCACTTCGCCGCGAAGAACGCGGCAGGCAGCTCCTACACAATAGAGAGTCTGGTGGCTTGGGGCACTGGCTACTACAATATGACCATCAATGCTTCCTATTTCTCGGCCGGCGGAAACTTCACAGTCCGAGTCTATGTGACCTTCACAACAGAGAACTATGTAGGCACACAAACACCCATCATCACTTTCGCGTATCGGAATGCGCGTTCCCACCTCTCGTCACCTGACTACCCACTCGCTACAGTTGCCTACAGTACGAATGTGACGATAACTTTGAACTTCGAAGACTTGGACCGTGGAACGGGCATAGTCACCGGGACCGTGACTGCCATCGGAGCATCTATCGTCAGCACGACACAAGTTGCAGAGGGGGAGTACAAAGTTGTACTAGAGTCATCCACATGGAGCATCGGAGACTACAACGTCAATCTGACCGCATCCGCCGCCGACTACGAGGACCAGACGATCTCATTGACCATAAGGATCAGAGCAGTCCGAACATTCGCCGTACCTACTGTGGGGTTGCTCGACGTCCCGGTTGGGGACTCCAGAGTGTTCTATGCGGACTATGTAGACATGGACCACAACACTGCTTTGTCACTCGCGAGTGGTGCCTGCAACTGGACTGGCGTTCACTACACTATTGGCTGGGCCGGTTCCCGGTACATGATTACAGTAGTGACATACGAAACGGACAGACTTGGTACATACCTGTTGATGTTCAACTTCACATACGGACCTAACTACCAATTGGGTTGCTTCAACGTCACTGTTGACGTACGCACAATACAGACCGAGTTCAGGCTCGTTGCACCTATTGAGCCAACGACCTCTACAGGTCAGATTCTCATCTCAGTCTTTTACGGGGATCGTGACCACAACACAGGAATCATGTCTGCTTTCGTGCAGTGTACTGTAAGAAACGATACTGGCATAGTAATCCGCACTTGGAACAATGTTACAGGTTCTGCAGGATACTATGAAATCCAGATTGCAGCATCCCAGTTCGGAGGATTGGGGGCACAGCACTTCACCGTTTTGTTTAGCTGGACCGGAGCGACACAGAAGTATGAGAATAGATCCCTGTCCGTGAGCGGAGATATAATAGGAAAGGAGTCAGTGCTGACCCTGATATCGGCAGAGCTACCCTCACCTTGCCTCACAAACATGAGCTATGAGTTTCTCTTCTCAAATTCGACCGGCTTTGGAGTAGACAATTCCACTCAGGACGTCTCCGTCCGAGCTGTGTTCGTGGATGCATCTGTAGATCTCTCCAAGATAGACATCTGGGAAACTGATAGAGTAATGAAGCCCGGCCACTACAGCATCAGGTTCAACAATACGATCCTTGGCGCTACGGGGCTCTTCTCCATGCGTGTCTTCATCAATTGGTCAAGTGGTGCATGGCCTTACTACACCAACAGGACTGATGTCATCTCAGTAAGAGTGTTGTCCAGAAGCACAATGCTGTCGATCGTCCCACCAACCAACGTGCCGTATGGAGAGAACGCGACCTTCTCTTTCAGCTACGAGGATGTCACGGGAGGCACTCCTCTGACTATAGGGTATGACTCGTACCATATGGCAATCAGTATCATTCCTCACGACTTCTCGGTCTACTACAATGCCCTGACAAGAGTATTCACGATCGCAATCAATACAAGTCAATTCGGAGCTCCTCTTGGAGCTAGGACATTCACGCTTGACGTCACATGGTCGGGTGTCCCGTTCTATAGCAACATCACCGGGAGGGTAGTCTCTGTCACCCTCGTACCACGTCAGACTTCTCTCACCTATCCAACCCCGCCAACGACAGCCTATGCAGACAACGCCACATTTGTCGTCACATGGGTAGATGTCACAGGCGCAGAACCAGAAGAGATCAGCAATGTGAGTGTCGGTCTGTACGATGGAACGGCCGCCATCCCATTAGCGCATTACTCTATCAGGGTCCTTGGAAGCGGCAGATACGAAGCCCAGCTGAAGACTACATACTTTGGCTCGCCCGGGATATACGCTATAACACTGCGAATGAACTCGACCGCGTTCTACATTGAGAGGGTGGAGGATACCCGCAACCTCGTTGTTTCGTACCGTTCCACAATACTGACCGCAGACCAGACAGGTGCAATACCCTTCAACATACCCATTGAGGTGGCACTACGGTACCAAGACCTCAGTACACTCCAGGCGATTGCCAATAGTACTGGTGCTCCCATTGAGGTCACAGTCTTGAACGGAACAGCATGGACATTCACCTGTGTCTGGAGGCCTTCATTTCAAGATTATTGGCTCTCTGTCGAAACTGCAGGACGTGGCCTCAATGTGGGTACGCCTTACATCCTGAGATTGAACTTCAGTGCTCCGAATCAGTCGCCGTTCTACACATGGGCATGTGCGGATTTACACTTCTCACTGAGGAACAGATACTCTGCTCTCGAACTCACTTCTGCAGCCTTGCCCACTCCCTACATGGAACTCGCCAACTTCACGGTCCTTTTCAAGGACCTACAATCCGGATCGGGAATCACTGGGGCCATTGTTACCGTTTACTACGGGGTGACCCAGCTGCAGATGGGCACGCACTATCTGCTTACTGCAACTGGTGATGGTCACTATATCGTATCTCTCAACTCGACAGCACTCACTGACCCGGGCGCAAAGACTGTCCACATACTGGCCGACTGGACTAGTGGTTCACCCTACTTTGGAAATGCATCAGTTGATGTCAGCGTGTCTGTGACCCGAAGGCCAACGAGCCTTCAGATCATCGTCCCACCGTCGCAGACACGGTAT
Organism: Candidatus Thorarchaeota archaeon; assembly: GCA_003345595.1. Taxonomy (GTDB): domain Archaea; phylum Asgardarchaeota; class Thorarchaeia; order Thorarchaeales; family Thorarchaeaceae; genus OWC5. The sequence continues at coordinate 5,680 of PRDI01000102.1, forward strand.
CTTGACAATGTGTCATTCAGCTTTGTGTTTACCGATCTGACTGACAACCGTGCTATCACTGCCTTGGCTCCGGAAGATATCACGGTCTGGGCAAACGGAACGCCACTGCCTATGATAAGCTACACACTGACCATGGTCGGCGCGCAATTCACCTTGGTTGTGAGCTCAACTTCGCTGAGTTCTCGCCTCGTGAATCCGTCGAACTACAATTTGACTGTCGAGGTCAATTGGAACGACCTGGACGAGCCATACTACTCTGACTACTCTGAAACCATCCGGGTGACTACGACGCAGAGGATAGGCACCGTCAATCTGGGACAGGTCACCACCACACCAATGGGCGACAATGTGTCTCTCTCCCTGACATTCCTGGACGCTTCCACGAGTGCTCCTATACAAGGAGCACTGGTCAAGCTAGCGTGCCTCAACAAGACGGGACTTGTCGAGAACGCAGACTACTGGATCTATGATAATGGCACAGGAACCTACACGGTCCTTGTCAGTTCGTCGTCGCTCGGTGACCTCGGTCAATACATCTTTGCTTTAGAGGTCGGCTGGGACCCTCTGGATGCGCCTTACTACTCCAATGTCACAGCTCTGGGCATGACGGCGGTGGTACGCCTCGTTCAAGCATCGCTTGCTTGTGATCTTCCCACTCCATCAGTCATAGCATTCCTTCAGAATGTGTCTATCGTTGTAAACATGACTGACAATGATCGTTCCGTTCCAGTCAATGGAGCTGAAGGAGCGATCTCAGTTGTCTACAAGTCCTCAATGCTGGAGCCCGCACAGTGGTCCGTCAGAGCGCTTGGAGGAGGAGTATACAACATTACTGTGAATATCACGGAATCGGCTGCAATAGGCCCGCAGACCTTCGTCATCAGGGCAAGTTTCTATCCATACGCATCCGCTCAGATCGAAACAACAGTTCAAGTCCGTCTTCGCATAGGACTCCTCTCAGCAGAGGTTCAGCCAGCAGTCTATGCGGGAGAAGTCACGTTCGTCATCATGAATCTGACTGATTTCGAAGCCGCTGATGCACCTCTGAACGGAGCATCACTGAATCTGACTTGGGGTGACAGTGCATTCTGGCACGAACTAGGTGGGGGACTCTACAATGTCACTCTCATCACAGAAAGATTGGTTCATGGAGTCAATGCGTTGGTGGTTGGTGCCAGTCTGTCGTTCTATGACATCGAGTCACTGCAGCTTGACCTCGACTTGCTCAGCGTCCCTTCACAGATTTCGATCGCAGAACAGTTACCATCCGAGCTGTACTGGGGAGATAACATCACTATCTACGCCGCTTTCAATGACACATTGCACAACGAACTGATTCCTTCTGCATTGTTGACATATACATGGATCGGCGGGAGTGGAACCCTCTCTCAGACGGGTATGCGAGGCAACTACTCGGCTACTTTGAACACTGCTCTCGCCGAGAGCAAGACGACGGTAGAGATCATGATCACCGCATCGTCACCAAACTATGACAACGCGACTGCTCAGGTTGTCTTCCGTCTTCTGCCCCGACTGTTTCAGATCATGTCTGACAGGGGGTTCGCGTTCTCTGTCAACAGACGCAGTACAGCAGTCATAACCGTAGACATACAAGATCAGCTGATGGGGAGCCCAGTCACAGGTGCCTCTCTTACTGCAGACTGGCTGTATGGTACTAGCGTGTTCACGGAGGTTCCTGGGCAGCTTGGGCATTACACAGTGTCCATTCTAACAGACCAGACTGTAACATATCAGAGTTATCAGATCGAGGTCACTGCATCCAAAGAGAACTTCCTTGATGCTTCGGTCATCTTCAGCATGTCGATATCCCCGATTCTTACCGTCGTCTGGTTTGACAGCACCACAGCTTCGTATGAATACACAATGATAAACTGGTCGCAGCAAGTTAGAGTCGGAGTCTATGTTCTTGCAATAGGACTCAATGAGTCTAGTCCCTGGCAGACCGGCATTTCGGCATGCAACGTGACTTGGTATTCACCCGAGCTAGCAGCGGGCGGAACCCTCACAAATGGCACCGCCATCGGAGGACCCGGATACTACTACTACGATTTCAATACCACAGAGTCCACAGCAGTCCTCCACACGTTCAGGATATACGCGAAACCTCTCAGCACCGAGTTTGAGGACTCTCAGAATGCCACCACACTTTTCATTAGGAACCTGCCGACATCAGTTGTTTCACCTGGTTCGCAGGACGTCATTTGGTGCTGGACAGGTACAGTAAACTTCACGTACATGGACACCTATCACAATCGTGGAATTCCGGAGGCAGATGCTTCATTTTACTGGGCTGGTGGACAGGGCCAGTTCCTTGAAGCTGAGAATGGAGTATACGCCATCCTGATAGATAGTTCTAGAGTACGCCCCGGCTTGTACAGGCTCACTGTCAGCTTCCTCAAGGCCAATTACGACTCGGCAGAACTGAGCATTAGCATTAGAGTTTCTCCCGTCCCAACAGAAGTGGTACTCACACTGCCGTCATACTTCTACGTCGGTGGAAGCGTCGAGAGTCTTCAGATTCCATACGGAGATTCTATGGATGTTCTATTGTTGTACAACGACTCGATAGCCGGAGCAGGAGTACCAGGCGCTCTCATCGAGAAAGCTACGTTTTCAGGACCCGGCTTCTTCGAAGCGCCCTTCGACCTGACTGAAGTGGGCTTCGGCAACTACGGCTTCCGCTTCGATACTACTGAATGGTCCATCGGCGACACGTTCACCTTCAGCATACTGCTATCATTGGAGAACCGAACGGCTGCTACCATTCAGTTCCAGATTCAAGTAATCGAAATCCCCACTGACGTCCTGCTTGATATTCAGCCTGAGGTTTCGATGTTCTATGGTTCAAATGCAACCTTCTGGGTTTACTATGCGGACACCTGGGACGGCCATACCACAGAAGCAATTCTCGATGCATCTGTGACGGTTGAGAATACCGGGCCGCAATTCGTTGATGTTATCTATGAAGGACAAGACCCGCTGAGAGCAGGATGGTACGGCTTCAGGCTCATTGGCCTAAGGGCAACTGGTACTGCAGACGTGACAGTGAATCTGAACAAGACCCTCTACGAAACCAGGAGCGTACGTCTGACTGTATCTGTCAGCCCATCGGAATCCGATATTCTCGTCGGACAAGTCATCACATACGGCTCAGCACTCGCCCTTCTGCTTCTAGGTGTCGCGATACTGTGGGTACGTGTACTCAGAGTGCCTAAGCCGGTAAGAAAGATGACCCATCTTATCAAGCAGCTTAGGAAGGGACGTGTGCCAAAGCCCGTTACTGGTGTCAAGAGCAGGCAGCAGATACTCACAGAGCTGTTCAACGAAATCTCGAAACCCATTGGAGTCAGCCGCAAACCCGGGGTCATCGCTGCAGAGTCGATTGAGGTCAAGGTCCCTCAGATCGAGGAACTGACTGTTGAGCTCTCGATTCTCACCAAGATGAGCCAAGAGGAGCTGGACATGTTCAGGACCGAGATCGCGAAGATGAAGCTCAGTGACCAAACCACGTTTGCCAAAGAGGTCATCAACCAGGAGGCAATTAGGGTGGCCAAGGCACAAGGCAAGTCAGTCGAACAGGTACTCAAGGAAGTAAGAGAGGAGAGAGTTAGAAGGATTGGCGGCACAGAGGGCGCACCAGTAGCTGCTCCAGAAACGCTCGAAATCCTCGAAGAGGTGAAGGAAGCGGAGGTTGCCCCCGAGGACAGGCTAACGGATGAGGAGCTCAGAATCATGAGGGAAGAGCTCGAGAGACGAGGACTTCCGGCGCATGAAATAGAGCCAGTCATGGCGCAAGCAAGGGAGTTGCCAAGAGATGTGGGCGAAGCGTTACTCAGGAGCTTCGGAGAGAAGGTAATGCATGAGGAGCCCGAAGAAGCTGCGGAAAGCAAGGAGTTCTTGTCCGAAGCAGAACTTCAGGAACTAAGGAAGCTGCTAGAGAAGAAGAGAGTCAGTTCTCGTGAGATAGAGTCCATCGTCGCTCAGGCGAAGGAATTGCCTCGAAACCTTGCTTACGAGCTTCTTGAGAGTAGGGGCGTCACAAAGAAAGCAGCCAAGAAAGCACCGCCTATCGAAACGCTGTCCACTTCGGAGGTGGAGGATCTGCGAGAGGAACTGCGACAGAAAGGTCTACCAGCCCAAGAGGCAGACTCAATAGTCGAACAGGCACGGACAGTTCCAAAGCACTTGGTCGGGGAATTCCTCAAGAGCGTTGGGGCCAAGAAAGCACCGATAGAAGAAGAAAAGGCGGAGTTCGAGGACAGGCTCAGCGAGTTCGAAATCGAAGATTTGCGGAAGCAGCTACAGGAGAGAAAGCTGCCACCGGATGAGGTCGACATGATGGTCGCGCAGGCGAAGAACCTACCGAAGGCTCTCATCGAGGAACTCCTGAAGAGTATCGACGCTGATCGATCATAGTGGTCTGCAACGTGGGAGGGGTGCCTGAGAAATCAGCCCCCGCACCATTACCGTTATCTGTGTGTATGCCTGCGAACACCGTCAGCAACTACCAAGGTGCTGGCGATGAGACTCACACTCGAAGCGCTCAAGGGGGTCTTGAACGTCCTTAACGTCGGGATTGTTCTCGTGGGCAATGACGACAAGATACTTCTCTTCAATCGTATCGCAGGCGAGATGCTTCAACAGGACTCACCATCCCGAATCGGCACTTCAATCCTCAGATGCCACGGTGAAGTTTCAGAGCCGAATGTCAGGAAGATGCTTTCGGAGATCAGGTCTGGATCAATGCAGAAGTATGAAGGTTGGGTAGACTTCCGAGGCAGAATGCTCTATGAACACATCTATCCAGTGCGCAACGATAGAGGTGAATGCATCCTAGTTGTGGAGGAACTTCATGACTCTGCCGAGAAAGCAGAGTACCTCAAGATTGCGGGCCAATGGAAGGATATCCACGTGTCTGGTGTTGGGATGAAGGCTCCGCGTAGTCCTAGGCCCTAGGAAGGCTGAACGCCTACAACAACTTTGACTGGAACTTAGCTTGAGCGAAGGCTTGAAATACAGAACAGAAGCAGCCGCCCACAGTCCAAACTTGGCAGACGTCGCATAAGACGCTGAGGACAGGGGTGACTTGAATGGTTCGAGACCCTACTGGCTGGATGAAAGTAGAATATGACAAACTTGTCCAAGATCACTTGGACTGGAAGATAAGAGAACTGCAAGGACCTTCTGCGCCAAAAGCGAAAGTGGATGGCGTCGAAGTCATCATGCTCTGCAGCAATAACTACCTCAACTTGAGCAACCATCCCAAACTGAAAGAGGCAGCGATGAAAGCGATTAAGACTCATGGTGTCGGGTCTGGCTCCGTTAGAGCGATCGCAGGAACAATGGATCTCCACCTTGAGCTCGAGCGACGCCTTGCGAAGTTCAAGGGAGCCGAAGCATCCCTGACCTACAGTGCCGGGTTCACTGCCAATGAGGGACTGATTCCCACTTTGGTGGATGATGGCGATGCGATTGTTTCAGATGAGCTGAACCACGGTAGCATAATCGATGGTGTCAGACTCACAAAGGCCAAGCGCTTTGTCTACAAACACCGCGATATGGCAGATCTTGACCGAGTACTGTCAGAGGTCGAGAAGGACAACCCAAGACGCATCCTGATCATCACCGACGGTGTATTCAGCATGGATGGAGACATTGCTCCACTTGACAAGATTGCGAAGGCCGGCAAGGAACACGGAGCAATGATCTACGTCGACGATGCACATGGGGAAGCGGTCCTTGGCAAGGGCGGAAGAGGGATAGTTTCCCACTTCAACCTGACCCACAAAGACGTCCAATTCGAGATGGGTACGTTCAGTAAGGCTTTCGGCGTGATGGGCGGCCACGTATCTGGGAGTAGGGACATGGTCAACTATGCTCTGAACAAGAGCCGTTCTTGGCTTCTCAGTGCTTCACATCCACCTGCTACTGCCGCGGCATGCATTGCAGCAATAGACGTACTCGAGACTGAGGAGAAGTGGGTCAAGACTCTCTGGGAGAACCGTGAGTACTTCGTCAAGCGTCTTACCGGCATGGGCTACAACATTGGCAACAGTCAGACTCCGATTGTACCTGCCATGGTTGGCGACAGCGCAAAGGCAGTCGACCTTAGCGAAGGTTTGTACAAGGAGGGTATCCTAGCACTCCCAATCGTCTTCCCCATGGTGGCTCGAGACAAAGCCAGAATTAGAAACATGATGAACTCTGGTCTCACGAAGGCTCAGCTCGACCAAGCAATAGCTGCATACGAAAAGGTCGGCAAGAAGCTCCACATTATCTAGAGTCTGTATTCCGAATCCATTAGCGTGGTCACAAGATCACGCTCTCTGGACTAAGCAGAGAATCTCGTATGCAGCCGAAGCCGGGACTATCCTTTTATTACCCTCCTTCTACCTTCGGCTGAGATCATTCTCAAGGAGATATGAGTAGTGCAATTCGAGTGGATATTATCGCTATTCACCAGTTACGCAATGGTTCTCCTTCTTCTGGTGATAGTGACTCTGGTCATCTATGGCCTTCTTCTGGGCGTCGCCCTTGGGTTTGTAGGCGGCAAGCATAGGGAACTCGGTTCTACTTTCGGGACTGCTTTTCTGATAGCACTCGTCAGCTGGATACCTTGCTTGGGCTGCATACTCGGCTTGTATTTCATAAAGTCGCGCCACGGGGTTGGGTGGGGCAGCGCACTGATAGCATGGATTCTAATGTTTGTCATTGCGATAGTTGTGGTTATCCTCATACTATTAGTCGCCTTCCCAGCGGTATGGTTTGCTATGTGGGGCATGTTTTGGCCATAAGTACAATCAGGAATAGTCTGGATGAGCAGAATGGAATCCAAACTGAATAGGTCGGGCAATGGACCCTGCGACAAGGTCATTCTCTCTGAAGAGAGAGGACCGCTCGAGTTTCACATGAGGCAGATTGCTCGCGATCCCGTAGGGTTTCTGAGGACAATCAGTCCCTTCCTGACTGCTCACCATCCCTTCTGTTCAGAGTTCGAGGACCATGTAGTTGTCATTAGGAATCGAAGATGGTGCCTCGGCTGTCTATTCAACACGGTCTTCTTCGCCGCAACAATGGCTAGTCTGCTTGGGCTATGGACTATTATTCCCGGCTTGCTCAATAGACAGATCCTCTTCTCGATCGGGACAGGGGGCATAGTGGTCTATCTCTTGGGCAGTGGTCTCGGTTTAGTGAAGGACAAGATGCTGAGGGTGTTCTCCAAACTGATACTAAGTTCATCCTTTTCCTGCATCACCTGGTCAATACTCATTGCTAACGGCTCACTATCTTCAGGAATCGAAAGCAAGTTCTTGCTCATCTTCCTTCTGTACTTGCTCGTAGTCACCGGACTCAACATGAAACGAATAACAGAGCTGGGAAAGACATGCGACGCGTGCGAGTACAAGATGCGATGGAGCCGGTGTCCTGGGTTCAAGAGTACTGTCTGCCAGCTTCTTGAGGAGGGCTTCGTACGACCAAGACCGATTGGAAAGGACCAAGCCGCTGACTAGGGGCCCAGATTCATTCTATGGAGTAAGAAGCAGTGGGCATACTGGAGGCGGCGCCAATCCTTATCCTTCTTCACGTCAAGGTGGAATCATGTCAAAGCAGGGCGAAACCCAGAGAGACTGGACGCTTGAGACAGTCCTGCTCCAAGCAGCGAAGTCAGGTGCAATGCTACGGTTCTGCGGCAATCAGATGACCATCCTTGCAGAGGGTCAGGTCGCCTTTGTCGGGAAGGGTGTCGTCGGGCTCCGTCACAGAAAGGACAAGGACGCCGACGAGTTTGTCAAGATTGATAGCATTGCCAAGGTGCAGGAGATACCGGACTCCCATCAGTACTGACGTAGGAAATCCGATTCCTCGGCGACTGTCAAGCGTCATCCAGCAGCCGTGCTACAGAGGAGAACGAGCGCGGATCGTCAATCCTTACGTGAAGACGCGCGTGGGGTCGATGCCAGTGCAGGGCGGGCATTCAGTCATTCTCTGCAAGCACTGTTCTGATGATTGAAGTAGCAGTCCTTCCTACTGCAGCGACGACCATCTGAGTGAGAAAGGCTAGGATAAAACCTCCGAGTGAAACAACGAACATGAAGAAGCTGAGGGACGTTTGCGCTAGCGCTGTGAAGAAGTACTTGTACACCAACCAGTATGCGTACATACCCATGATCAAGATAAGTCCAACAGCCATCCCGTACAGAATCACGACCGTTTTCACACGGGGCTTGCCAAGGTCAACTGATCCAATGTCGTCAGCTATCACGGCTCGACCTATGCGGCGGTTGACCCTCATAAAAAAGCTAATCGCGCCCAGGAAGATGAATAGCGTAATCATTGCCCCCAACAGCAGGAGAAACACTGCAACATCGATCTCAATCGTTTCAATCAATCCAGAGTGACTGATCCAGTATGCAACAATGGAACCTAGCATCATGATTCCAGTGACTATCTCTGCAACAAGGGAAATCGTCGCCGTTCCACGAAACAAGGAACCGATATCCATGGAGTCAGAATCGCCCGGCTTGTGCTCTTTCATAGACGGTGCCTCAAAAGTGAGAGGGCTATCTCTTGCCGTAAGTGACTCAGTAACTCTCAAAAAGCCTTGTCGGTATTGATGGTCGTGGCGGGATGGGCTCTTTTTTGGAGCATAACGCCACTGTAGAACTAGTTAGAGTGACACCGAAACTGTCTAAAACGATTCGCCTTCGTGCCCTAACTGGAGCCATATGCCACGCACACAACGAATCCCCTGTCGGGCTGTGATTTTCGACTTTGATGGCACGCTTGCCGATAGTATGCCCTTCCTCGAGAGGATTGGCGTTCAAGTCATGATGAAGTACTACGCTGCGACTTTAGAAGAAGCAACAAGACGATACCGGTCGACGACAGGACTGCCCTATGAGCACCAGATCAAAATGAACTTCCCTGGCGACGAAAAGAATGAGGCAGCCATATCCGAGTTTGAGAGACTTAAGATCGACAGGATTTTTGACCAAGAGCTGTTCCCGGACACTGTAGAAACCCTACAGAGAATCCAGGATATGCGCATCGAGGCGTTTGTGTCGTCCTCAACATTCCAGCCCACAATCGAGGAATACTTCAGAAGGAAGGGCATTGCAGGCTTCTTTCTGGAGATTATGGGGTACAGACCCGGGTTTGAGAAGGGTGCACACCACTTCGACCATGTGAAGTCGAAGTATGGCCTTCCTCTCGATCAGGTAGTGTTCGTCGGAGATTCCCTGAAGGACTTTGAAAGATCCCGCGGCTTCTGCAAGTTCATCGGAGTCGAGCGCATGTTCTCTCTGCAGGACTTCAGGAGGATTGGCCACGAAGGACCAGTTGTGAAACACCTCTCACAGGTGCCTCCGTTGCTCAGGAGCGTGCGCACTCGTGGGCCGGATTAGACAAGCATCCAGAATGGAAGGTAGACGATATGCCCCCAATCAAGGTATCTTACAGAAAAGGTGACGGACAAGAAGGCACGGTTGCTGTCGATGCAGACACAACAGCTGTCTGGATTGACGGAATTGGTGCGACTTGGGTTGACCTGACACCACTCCTGTCATGTTCTAGGCTCCACACACTTGATTTATCGACGAATGCCTTGTCTGACATTGACTTGGCACCCTTGGCGTCATGCAAGAACCTAGAACGACTGTTTCTCGGTGGCAACAAGCTTCAGTCCTTGGATCTGGGTCCTGTTGCTTCCTGCACGAAGCTAGCGGTTCTTGAGTTGTGGCAAAACAACTTGCAGAATCTGGATCTTGCACCATTAAGCCAGTGCAGCGCATTAGACATGTTTGATGTTTCTGCCAACAAGCTAGAAGTGATTGACCTCGCCCCTCTGGCAGGCTGTACCGCCCTCAAGACAATCCACTTCTGGCAGAACCAACTCACGACGGTGGATATGACACCGTTGTCCGCGTGCACAAAGCTGGAAGAACTGGATTTTGCGAGCAATCAGCTCCGAGATATTGACTTGGCACCCCTATCTTCATGTACAATGCTCCACACGGTAGATCTCAGGATGAACAAGCTGACGCACCTTGATCTTGCGCCGCTTCGCCTCTGCACAAGATTGGCGAGACTCGACCTCAGAGACAATGCGATAGTGAATCTGGATGTGACCCAACTCTCAGGGCTCACCGAGTTGAGAATCATGGGCTTCAGGAAAAAGCGATGACAGTCGCTTCCATAGTACTCCAGAAACTGGGGTTGCGCACCAGCGGATTCATCATGAACTGCGAGGAACAGGAACGCTCAGCGCAGCCGATGGCGCTTTACTCATCCTTCTGAGCGCCAGCCGAACACGCGGAACCAGCTCATCCGGCACGGTCACCCTGTTCTCCTGAGGCAGGTCTTCAAGCACCCTGAGTATCTTCTCAAGACTATTCTTCTTCATCTGAATGCAGCGAGCCCCATTGTATGCTGGTATTATGACCTTGTCAGGGTGCGCGGCCTGTAGCTGTTCGACCATTCCGATCTCCGTGGCCAAGATGAACTCCTTGGCTGGGGACTCTGCAACAGTCTTTGCCATCATTCCGGTAGAACCCACCATATCTGCTGCCTCCTGAACCTCCAGAGGACACTCAGGATGTGCGATCACTACGGCGTCCGGATGCTCTTCCCTCAAGAGCTGAATCTGGGCAACATCAAACTGCTGGTGAACATAGCAGTGTCCCTTGGGCTCAATGTCGATGACGCGAATGCCTGTGGCCCTTCTGACATGGTCAGCCAAGTTCTTGTCAGGTCCAAACAGTACAGTGTCTACGCCAAGGCTCTGCACCACCTCGACGGCGTTGCCCGACGTGCACACAACATCACACTCTGACTTAGCTTCTGCCGTCGTATTCACGTAGACAACTACAGGCATACCCGGATACTTCCTCTTTTTGATACGTATCTTGCTTGCAGTGACATATCCGGCGAGCGGACACAAGGTGTCAGGAGCAGGAATATACACCGGCATATTCGAGAGGACTGCAGCCATCTCGGCCATGAAGCGGACTCCTGCGAAGACTATGATGTCATGCCGCTTATCTGCAGCGCATTTCCTCGCCAGTTGAAGAGAATCGCCCACAAAGTCTGCTATCTGCTGAATCTCAAGGGGCTGGTAGTTGTGTGCCACTATTAGCGCTCTGCGCTTCTTCTTCAACTCGAGGATGCGCCGTTGAAGCTCGGGTATTCTGGAGTCCAACCAAGTTCACCATTGTAGATTCAACGCATGTGTTATTAACCGAATCTCAATGTGCAAAGACTATCAACACCTAAAGGTTTTGGCGACAGCAGCATGCTTGTTGTCGGCTGCATGCGGCCAATAGGATTCGAGTAACAAAGGTTGCAGGAAACGACCCAATAGAGCGTGATTCGTTGACGAGAACGAAGTATGAGCCTCCCAGTGTAAGCAACAAAACAATAGCCACATTCATGAATAGAGCTGCCTCTGATTTGGCTGCGCTGACCAAGGGTAAGAGGGTGCCTGACGGAAAAGGAGCGTTCGGCGAAAGCAGGGAGCTGCTCGCTTTCGAAATGGCACGTGCCTCGCAAGTGGGACATGACGCTCTCGCCGTAGCCACAAGAGCACACGAGCGACTACTCTTGGTTTTCAGAGACGACATCAGAGAAGTGAAGACAGAGGACCTACTTGAATCTATGACGCTCTGTTTCTATGGATTCGTCCTTGGAAACTACGATGACGAGGACTTTCGTTACGTCTACAGATACTCAGTCTACAACTGTACTGACCATCACAGTATTGAGTCTTGGCTGCAAAAGGCACTCGTCTTTCTGGCTCTGTTCGAAGACATGTCGGGAAGAGAACTCATGCAGGAGGTCTTCGAATGGATGCGGTTCCTTGGGACGCCGATATGGTCGCCGGCTGTCCTGTCCGGACCTTGTTCAGAGTTTGGGTCGGACATCAGCCCGGTCCTGACTCAGGAGGGTTTCAGACTAGTTGATGCAATAAGACGCCACCCGCAGTACATGAGCGAAGCCATATCCGGGAAGTCGTATCAGGAGGTAAGACAAGCGACCAAGGACTGGTTACCCGATGCTCTGTCATCCAAGCTTTTCTCGCTTTATCGTTCCCATGAATACAAGAAGGCGCAGGAACGCATCACCGAGAGCATGCCTGTTCGTCAGGCGCTCGAAACTGCTCAGACAGTCTTCGAAGAAACCGGATTTGTGAGTGACGACAGCTCAGCACTGCCTATCCGTCTCCAAGACCTACCCGCTCCTCCGCCGGCTGAAGAAGTGAATCCTGCAATCTTCGAACTCATACCTCAGAAGCTTCGGATGGAGCTGCTATCAGCCGTTGCATACTCCACTAAGACAAAGAGCATTGAAATCATCTTCATTGGAGGGCCAAGGATAGGGCGGAGCGGTATCTTGATCAAGACCGATACAGGAGGCATTCTCCTGGACTATGGTTTCTCGGTTGCCAATCAGAAGATACCTGAGTGGGTTCCTGAGTTGCAGATGATTGACACCGTGTTGGTGTCGCATGCACATCTCGATCATGTTGGAGGACTGCCAGCCCTTTATGAAACGTATACGGGTAAGTGGTGTTCCACCGCTCTGACTGGAGTAATAAGCAAAGCGCTCTTGGAGGATGCTCTGAATGTAGGTGCATCTCATGGACCGAGAAAGGACGATATGTGGGACATGATATCGGCTTACCATGAATCAAACCTAGACAAGGTCACTAAGAGTCATGTTCGCTTGGAGGTCGGTAAGAGTTCCGAAGTCGGGTCGGGAATCGTCGTTACGCCAATTGATGCGAGCCACATACCAGGTAGTGTGTCCTATCTTGTTGACATTGAGGGTGTCCGGATTCTCTACACAGGGGACTTCAACACAGACCAGACTATTCTGTTTCCAGGGTCAAGCCTGCCGACAGACGCGAATGTGGTCATACTAGATGGCACATACTGGGGTCGTGAAGACTTCAGTCGCCCTCAAGCCTCTGAGATCATCACGGATGTGGCGAACAAGCAAGGCCCGATCGTTATTCCCACATTTGCGGTAGGTCGTTCTCAGGAAATACTCATGACACTTGAAGCACTAGGAGTCACTCAAAGAAAGAATGTGATAGTCACAGGTCTTGCTGAACGCGTTACAAAGTTGGTGGGACTGCAAGGACACTGGCAGGTCATGAAGAAGAACAAGACAGTACTCGACAAGGATGACATTCTGGTTTCTGGAGGAGGTATGATGGGCGGCGGGCTTGCACGGCAGCATTTTAGAGAGCACCGTGACAACCCTGAGGCGGGAGTCATACTCTGCGGCTATCTTGCACCGAGAACGCCGGGATGGAACGTGGTGAACGGTTATGAACCTCACAAGTGCAGAGTAGAGTATGCTCGGCTCAGCGCTCATTCATCTGCAAGCAACCTCGAGAAGTACGTCCGATCTTGCACTGGCACGAGAATAATTGTTCACACTCCGGTGGAAGTGCCTCCGGAGGGCCTCATCATGCCTGACTATCGAACAAGAATAAGGATTCCAGTCTAGCGTCCACGTTTACGGAACTCGGGCTCCATCAGTTGTTGTTCTATGGATCCTACACATCTGCTATGCGACAACATCCAGGACGCCCTCAAGGACGAGTTTCGTGGCAACAAACTTCATTGCAGCAAGGCTCACGTTTACTTTCTTTACAACATCTTCGAGCGCTGTCGCTCCGTCGCAGAGGTCAACGAACTGAACCACAACTTGTCCATACGCCTTCCTGTCATCTTCACCAACCTCATCCTTCTTCTTCAAGATGCTTTTAGGACCGATTTCTATCTTGAAGTCGACCCATCCAAACTTTTCCATGATCTGCAGGCAACCTGTGACAGTTTCACGCGGCAGATCAAGTGTTCGGACAAGGCCCCCTACAGTGCTCGTGCCGTCGATAGCACCCTTAACCTGCACGAGGGCGCGACCCACTTCCCGGCTGTTGAACGGCAGTGGCTTTCCCGCTTCTCTTGCGCGTACTACGTAATCAAGACTGACTGGTCTCATTGGGAAGGAAGAGAGTACCTGGAAGACTGAATACTCGAACTTCTTGAGGTCCCCGTCCCAAGTCTCCCATGTGTCCTGATACTGCTGTTCGACATCGAGGAGCACGGACCTCATGGCGGCTCTCTGACTGTCCTCCTCACTGTTATTGGTAACCATGACTGCAATCACGAAGTGCTTCGACTTCTCGACCATGACGAGATTGCCCTCGTGCTCTATCGTTTCAAGTGCATCGGTTCTCTCCGCATCATACCCCGTGTCCTTGTCAATACCTGCAAACGAGTCAAGGGCAGATATCAATGAGGTGACCGATGTCGTATCTATCTCGTCTCCTGAGTAGCCGAGGTGAAACACTGGCTGGAAAGCTTCTCCCTGTTGAACTATGAATACCAAATGGAGTATCTTGGTTGGTCCGCCTCTTGCTGCTCCAGTCACTTCCACACTTGTTGATGCAGGTTCGGATTCCTGCCCGCCTATCGTTTCTGATGCCCCGATAGATGAAGCGGCTGCGCGGATATCCGATGATGCCTGATCTGGTCGCGCTTCCTCCTGGAAGGGAACAGCTTCATAGCCGACTTGAGCCTGTGCCTTTGCGCCTGTCCCAGCGGGACTCTGCGGGGCCTCTATCTCTTCGGTTCTACGACGTACGGTGATCATCTCACTGAGCGGCCTGTCAGGGAGCTGCACTCCTACAGTCTTAGCAGCAACCTCAAGCATGAATCTAATGAACTCCTCTCTACGAGTCTTGTCAGTAGCCACCATCGCGAATGTGGGAGCACCAAGGAGACGCTTGATCTTGTCAGCCTTCATTGACTCGGGCAAATCCTGTTTGTTAGCAACGATGAAGAGGGGTACAGCTGGAGCCTCTTTCCGAACGTTGCGGAGGAGTGTCTTTGTCTGCATTACGTTGCGGAAACTCGAGTCGGTTATCAGGAAAATGATGTCAGTGCCTTGGAAGTAGAAGGCCCAGAGGTCTTGGAAGACAGCCTGTCCTGCGAAGTCCCAGATGGTAACTAGGAATGTGCCAAACTGTATCGTTTCAGAACTGTCAACTGCCACATTTATCGTCGGCACATATCCTCCGGGGGCGGGTTCCTTTCCGAACAGAAGCCTAAGTAGTGTGCTCTTGCCGACACCGCCTGAGCCAACAAAAGAGATCTTGAATCTCGTAAAGATTAGTTCACCCAGTATGTCTTCCAGATTGTCGCGGATGTAGCCAATGCTGTTGCCCCGGAGGGCGGTCGAGATTCGGGATCCTCCTTCTCTCACCTTGTAGCTGATGACTCGGTCCTCGTCCCTCCCATCGGTGACAAACATCAGAAGCATCTCTTCGTCAACGACACTATGGAACACCTTGTGGGGACCCACGTAGACAGGAGTGTCCGAAGACAGCCCTTCTGTGTTTGCTAAGTCTCGATAGCCTGCCAAGAATTCCTGTATGTCTTGGTCTGTGAAGTCAATCCTCCAGAAGCGCGTCTTAGTCACAACTTTGCCATCGGCTTTGTTTATCAGAATGACGTTGTGAATCATGTCGCGCTCTCACCTGGGACTCTCGTGAACTGTGGCTTACTGGCTGCCCGGCTACGTTAGGGGCTTATCGACATCATAGATAACCCTTCCCGCTATGAAGCTTTCAATGATGTACTCTTTTCTCCACTGAACTCCACACAACCTCGTTTGTGGAGTTCTGAGAACACCATAATGAGGACGCTTGGAGCAACTCCCACGGTCTCGCCGATCTCCACTATGGAACGTCTGCCGTCAGCTAGAGTCAGGATTTCCTTGAGGTGTGAGTACATAGAGAACAGCTCTCTATCGGGATCAGATACTATTGACGGGACGTCTGAATACGAAACAACAGACTTGGCATTGATGGCACCCATCTTCTTCAGCAGGTGAATTGCACCTAGAACCATTACGGGACCGCTTCCTGCTACGAGCTGTGATATATTCCTCTTGCCGTCCAGAGTATCCCAGACGGCCTTCAAAAAGTCAGACACAGCACCCGACCGGAATCTGGACCATTCTGGCTCTCGGACTCTGTACGGAACCATGCGAGAGCCAAGGTGTTCGGGTGGTAATGTCGCTAGCAGTTTGACAGCAAAAGCCGGCGCAGTGTACAGGTCATCAGGGTCGCTGTGTATCTCGGGCGCCTCGTCGAAGTATAGGTCTGGTAAGAAGGAGAATCGTGACCGTATGGACTCGACATCCTCTTTGTCACCGGTTATGAGAGTGAAGATGAGTCGCTCGCGTTCAATAATCGCGAACTTGAGGTCACCCGTTCGAAACACAGACGTCTTGTTTGGGCTTGTCGAATCAAGATCGAACATCGATATGGCGGCCACGACGTTGGGGGCCCTCTCGAGAACCTTTGACTTGGACTCGTAGTAGTAGGTGAACACCGGATCTCCTGTCTTCCTGTTGATCACGAAGAAAGCCTGATGACCAAGCACCTTCCCCGGAGCCGCCTTCGGTCGGGGTGAATCGACAGTACCGTCATCAATCACCCATGTCTCGCGTGCGAGCTCGGGATGCATGTCAGTCAGTCCGGCACTGGCAGTGACCGATAATAGAAGGTCGGTCGGCTGCCCGGCCACAAAGTCGCAAAGTTGTATACCCAACTCGGTTTCGAGCTCTCTGGCCGCTTCAAGCTGATCGTCCGAACTAGGTATCACCAGGACAGGGATTGAGCTGCTCTTCCGAATCTTGGATAGCAGCTCTCTAAGAGTCTTTCCTGACATGGCAGGGATTCCAGTGACAACTGCCAGACAGTCGACTGATTTCGCCTCGATGGGCAGCCTCGCTCCGAGCATCTTGTCCGCAGAGAGCAGCGCCACACGGACAGCGAGAGGACCCAGCGGCCTTGGCTCGGAGAGCAGACCGGTCGCATCAAGCCTCTGCACGAGGCTCTTTACAGCGGTGCCCGACCTGTCCTCGGGGGACGGATTATCAGAGGAAATGAACCAGTAAGAAACCGGTTTTCTGAAGCATGAATCGAACTCACTGGCGAATGAACCTTTTATATCTCGGGGAATTCGGTCTCCAAGACGCTTCTTGAACTCAGTCATTCTCTGCAGGTCATCAGCGCTCACATCGCGAGTGTCACTGAATCCTATCACAAGCCCCATTTCACCAACTGGCAGCAGACAGACGCCAGAACCATTCATCGTCAGGGGGACGCATCTTCGCTTGGAGTCTGTCTGAACCAGCTCATGGTATTTTTCCACGGCAGACTGCACAAGACCTTGTTCGGGCTCTTTTCTCATGAAAGATGCTGAAGACACGACCCTGAAGCTCTTCAAATCATATAGAAGGGCTGCAACTATCATTCGCATACTCTCCAAGTCATGTTTGCCGTGTCATCCGCATGCTGGCTGCCTAGTTAGTGCGTGTACATGGCCAAATCAGTCTTGCTTATGGCGATAACGGAGAAACCCTTCTAGGGAGAGCTGACCTCTCATCATTCGTTGATAGTCAGACGAAACCTGATCCGAATCGTACCTGCACACGCCGGCGCCGAAACCGGAGAGGATTGGAGGAAGGTCGGATATCGCCTCTCCGACTGTCACCGGAAGGGGCAATCCATCGGCTCCTTCTTCAGTTCCCATCGTATGATTTCTTGGCTCACAGGAAAGCAACACCTCGGGTCGCTGTGGTTGAACTCCTTTTCTGCTGCCCACTATGAAGATCCTTCTTCGTCTTTGGGGTACGCAGTACTGCTCGGCACGCAAAGCAAACCAATCGCTCCGGTACCCAAGCGAGCCCAGCATCTCCAGCACTTTCTGAAGAACACTGCCGCTTAACATCGAAACGATACCGGGTACATTTTCGAAGAGCACGTTCTCAGGCTGGAAACGCTCCACCAGCTTCATAGTCTCGAAAATCAATGTGTTGCGAGGGTCAGTGTGAGTCCACTTGCCTGCTATCGAAAAGCCCTGACAAGGAGGCCCCGCTGCCAAGAGTTGCAGAGTCTTCCCCGACAGTGCGTTCTCTATGCATTCTGTCAGCTTGATGAAACCTTGACCGTCAGTTATGTCAACCTGTAACACTTCGGAACTTGGATGGTTCAACGAATAAGTCGCGCACATGTTCGGGTTGATTTCCGCTGCGGCTACAATACTGTGACCAGATAGCCGCAGCCCTTCCGATAGACCCCCTGCACCTGCGAAGAGGTCAACGGTCCTGCCGGGCTTGAACAAAGCTCCTGCTGCACGGGCGAGAAGCGGAGGGACTGCATTGCCTATCTGCTTGAAGATCGAAGAGAAGCTGCCTAAGAACCGGTAGCTATCCAAGAAGGACTGGAACCTCGCAGCCTCCCTTTGAGAAATGAGACGATTCTGCGTTGGATGGATGAAAGCCCCATTGCCAGGTCTGTTGAAGTAAGTGCTGATCGTGTAGCTCGGCATGTCATCGCAAAGGCGGCCATAGTAGGTGGTTCTTCCACCACTTTGCCGAATCTGCCTCAGTCTTGCCGATTTGTTCACAATGTCGGGCGGGATGTTTTTCCAATTTCCTCCTGGAGGTATGGCTCGGATCATCTCCATGTCTAGACTACTGACCCTTGCGCAGACATGGTTGTATACAAGATTGGCATCCTCTGCTTCATTTGCGCATTCTGTTGCGACGGACAACTCTACCATCTCGACGCACGGCGGGGGCCTAGCAGAAGCGTCATGCTTCGGACAACATTCGGCCTAACGTACTCCGTGGCGTCTGGTTGGTATGTGAACCCTTGTAAGATGGAGGCAGCAGTGGCATATTGGCCTAGTCGCCCTATGATTGACCATGACGATGATGCCCTGAGAGCTCTTTCAAGATACTCACTCTTTCATTCTCTGATGCGCCTCGTGAAGACAAGATATAGTGGACGTCATCCCTGCCCATACCATATAGTGCGAATACTGCAGATTCTATGATGCTCGCCGAGTCCATATCGCCCTTCAATACCTGGCCTACACAGTCAATTAGACGCCGGGCTGTTTCCTGTGATGCAGACGAAGGGTCGACAATAGGAAGTGTAGCGAGCTCCCTGTTTGATACGTGGTTATTGGAGTTGCTGAGATCGAATCTCCAATTGAGGAGATACGAGTTCAGAATGCCCATTAAGTAAAGAAGAAGACTCTGGTCTACGTCTCCTGAGATGGAAATGTAGTTGCATGAATTAGCAAGTACAGCCCTCGGAGGTATCGGTGCGAACTTGAGCCGCCACCTCTGGGCTCTGTTTGATATCTGTTGGCATGCTATACGTGGTCTATTCAAGTGTTTCGTTCGTTCGGACGTGCCGAGCTCAACACTGAATCTATCGATGTCTACCGACTCTGATTTCTCGGAAGCAGGTGGCTGTAGCGAGTATCTGGATATGTGAGTACCTCTAACAAGTCTGCTTCCGGGCATACCCAACAATATGTGCTTCCTATTTAGGGTCAGGTCCAGCTCCCCTCTGCGGCACTCAAGCCATTTCAGCGAGCCAAGCGTGGGATTGTGATGAAGCTGCTGCAGAATGGCCCATGCCTTGTCATCAACACGTGGGATTACCATTGCATTTCCCATTGCCTGTCGAATCGAAGCAACTGACATTCTCAATGGTCGACGACGGCCGGCCTCCTGAATGCTCCTCAGTCCAAAACAGGTGCCGAAAGCTATAGTCCCGAAGCCCTTCGTAAGAATTACGATGCTCTGCGATTGAGTCACGTCAAGAAAGAGCTTTGCCCCCTCCAGAAACTCATAGACACCCAGAACAGAGTGTTCCGTTAGGAGCAGTCGCCGAATGTGTTCGGCAGAAATGTCACCGAGGATCGACGAGGGCACAATGAAGCCGACAGACCCTCCTTCACGGGTCAGACCAAGTGAGCGCTCGATGAACAGACGATAGGTGTCAATTGCATGCGAACTGCTGGCAGGGTACTCGCCTGATTCCTTGTAGAATCTTGCCTCTTCCTTTAGCTGTGATATGTACTCTGCATATCCACAGGTGTCTACTTTCGAACTGTCAGAACTGAACTGTTCTCGCACGAATTCTGTCAGATTGGGTTTGAGTCTGTTGTAAGGAGGATTCATGACTACAAAGTCAAACCCTCCGTGCTTCTCGAACACATCAGGAAACTCGGCTCTCCATTCGAAAGAGCGCTTCGAGGCGGGATTCTCGAAATAGTGCGAGAAATCGCTGGTCCCGTCAAGACCCTTCAATGAGATTATTGAATTACCCTGTTTCAGAACAGACCCCATTCCCACCCGGGTCACAGGTACCTGCGTGGGATGGATCAGCAACGACATAGACACGTCTGCTATCTCAAGAGAGGCCGCGTCGAGATCGACCCCGAATAGATTCTTTCTGAAGGTTTCAAGCACAGTCGAACGCCAATATTGCCTGACTTCCTGACTGCTATCACCACGAGCAAATGCCTCATCCACAACTCTCTGTTCCCTCTGCAGAAGTGCATTTATCGCTGAAATCAGAAAAGCGCCGGGGCCGCACGCGGGGTCCAGCACCACGAGAGACAGAAGGGGAGTAAGAGCTTCGATGCCTTCATTCCGAACCCGACATATAATGGCATCAAAGGTTGGGCCCAATGTGTGCTCTACTATAAAGTCGGAAACCTCCCTCGGTGTGTAGAACACGCCCAATGGTTTGCGCAGAGGGTTCTTCTGACCTGCGACGGGCAACAAGTGGCACCCCATCGAGTGGACCAAGCTCAGAAGGTCTGGCATATCTACCTGAGAAAGCAAGGAATAAACACGGCTGGCGTCATCATCCAATGAGTCCAGGCAGGAAAGAGCCAGACTCATGACCTGTGAGTGTTCCACCCCCTCTTCTTCGGCAGCCCATGATAGTCTGGAGAACATCGGACATGAAGCCTGAAGCAGTTCTGAAGCATCTATCCCAAGCTTGACTGCAACAAGCCTCGTGAGTAGAGCAATCCTAGCGGCCTCTGCCACTGTTCTGAGGTTTCCCGGGACGAGATCGGCGCTCTTGAATGCATTGTTAAAGAACTGACTGATGACCGACCATGCAAGGTTTCTTACACCCTGTGTCAACTCGAATCGTCAGAAACAGGGGCGCAGCATTCGTCAAAAACGTGTCGGACCCTCATCAAGACTCCCGAGCGGAGAACGAACTCAAGATAGCACAGAGTGGAGCCGGCCAGGGGAATTGCACCCCTGTAGAAAGGATCTGCAGTCCTTCGCGTAAGCTACTCCGCCAGACCGGCTTCGAGAGAAGCCTCGCAGTTTCATGATATTA